>JAKLJF010000267.1:3085-6964 GCA_023151335.1 Thermoanaerobaculia bacterium
GCGCTGGTATCCACGTACCAGCCGCCGCTCCAGGTTTCAAAATCCTGTTCGTAGGGCGCCACCAGGTAGTTGACGATCCGGATGCGGAACGTATCATTCCCGCTGAATTCGTCGCCTTCCATTTCCGTCCAGGCTTCGATCAGGTATTCGCCGGGGCCGGAAAAATCGAACATCGTTTCAAACTCGATGGTGGTGGTGCTGTCTTTGCCGATGACGCCGGTGTAAAAACCGTCCTGCGGCTGCGGCACGCCGCCGGGGATGCCGTTCACGCTGTAATTGAACGGGATCAGCGAGAGGGGATTGGCGCCGTAATTGCTCATGCGGATCGTCACGGTTTCTATGCCGAGGTCGCAGCCGCTTTCCGGACTGACGATGCCGCTGATGCCTACGTCGTCGGAGCGATATGTTTCGAAGGTGTAGGGGCCTGACAGGGAACCGGTTTGCCCGTTGCCGCAATCCTGCTGCACGTAAAAGTCGTAAAAGGTTTTTTTCTCCAGGCCCGTGATCGTGGCTTTGGGCAGGGCCGCGTAGAGCGAATCGCCGGCGCCCGGCCCCGGTGTGAAACCCGGCGGGCCGTATATCACCCACCAGCCGACGGGCATACTGATACCCACGCCCGGCGTCCAGCGGATTCTGGCGCGGGTGTCGTACACGTTTTCAATCACTACGTTGAGCGGGCGCAGACACTCCACACATTCGGCAGTATCCTGGTACAAGGTGCCGGCGCCGGGCTCGGTGACGGAGTACAGCAGGTCGCCGTCGTTGTTGAACAGCGAGAGGGTCACCTCGTCGTCGTATTCGCCGGTCGTCCAGCTCAATTTCAGGGGGGCGCCGGTATTGGTGGAAAAAGTAACGGTGCTGTCGTAGCCATCCAGCAGGGTGAACGTGTATACGTCCGGGCCGCTGGTTACGGTGAGCAGGCCGTCGTTCCAGCCGTCGCCGTAAATGTCTTCCATCAGTACCCGGAATTCGCATTGTTGCGCCCCGGCAAAGTGGAAAAGCAGGCAAAAAACGGTCAGGAGGGGAAAACGGAGTAAAACCAGATTCGTCATGCGGCGGTGATTTTGAAATCCAAAGATAGGCCGCGGCTGGAACATGGAAAAACGGGGAGCGGTTTCGTCGGGATTTTGCGAAAAAATGAAAATATCCACCCCTGTCCATCCCCGCACACCCTCCTGTCCGAAAACGGACATGATAAACAATTGGCAAAATCCCAACATGCTGGAAACCAACCCCATACCCACCTGGCACACCAATTGAAGCCATATCCATGCACCAACAACATCCCGGCTATGATTCAAAACTACGTCAAGATCACCCTGCGCAACCTGCGTAAAAACCCGCTTACTACCGGTTTGAATGTTGCCGGTCTGGCCTTGGGTATTGCTGTTTGCCTGTTTGTCGGCGTGTGGATGCAGCGGGAACTGAGTTACGACAATTTCCACCCCAACGTCGACCGTATTTTCCGGATCGTCAATACGTTTAAAAGCGAAAGCGAATCGTTCTCGCAGGCGCCTTCCGGCCCGGCCCTCGGCGCGCGCCTGCCGGCTGAACTGCCGGAGATCGAAGCAGGCTGCCGGTATTTCGACGGCTCCGACCGGCTGAGCGCGGGCGACAAGCATTTTTTTGAAGACGAAATCCTGATCGCCGATTCCAATTTTTTCCAGTTTTTTCATTTCCCCCTGCTGAAAGGCGATCCGGCCCGGGCACTTGCCGACATGAGCAGCATCGTGCTGACCGAATCCATGGCCAAAAAATATTTCGGCAATGCCGACCCCATTGGTCAAACGCTCAGTTACGGTACGCGAAGCCTGCTGAAGGTCAGCGGTATCGCCGCCGACCCACCGGTCAATTCGCAGATACAATTCACGGCCGTCATCCCCATGCGTTTTTTGCACCACTGGGCGGCGGAGAACTGGGGCGATTTTAAGATCGACGACCAATGGGTGGGCGGATGGATGTACACTTTCGTGCGGTTGCGCGACGCGGCGGAGTGGAAAGACGCCGAGCGTCATGTGAACGCCACGGTAGAAAAATACTCCAAAAAAGACTGGGACGAAAATAAAATGAAGTACACCTATGCGCTCCAGCCCATGCGCGACATACACCTCCACTCCAACCTGCGCTACGACGTGCCTACCAACGGCAGCATGTCACGGGTGTGGATGTTCGGCACGGTGGGCTTGGTGGTGTTGCTGCTGGCTTGCATCAATTACATGAACCTCGCCACAGCAGGAGCGCTGAAGCGGGCCAAAGAAACCGGTGTCCGCAAGGTAGTCGGCGCCCGGCGCAGTGAGCTGATCCGGCAGTTCCTGACCGATTCGATTTTGCTCAGCCTGCTGGCCACGGTGCTTGGCGCGGTGTTGTTCCAGATGTTTCTGCCGGCGTTTTCCATGCTTACCGGACAACCCTACTCACCGGAACTGTCGCCGGAAAATATCGGGTTACTGGTGTGTTTCGGCCTGCTTACGGGCGTCGTATCGGGTCTTTACCCGGCCTTCGTGTTATCGGCCTTCAAACCGGCCGCTACCCTGAAAGGAGCCTTTCAACATTCGCCCCGGGGCCACTGGATGCGCAAAAGCCTGGTGGTGTTCCAATTCGCTTCCACGGCGGCGCTGCTGGTGGGTATTCTGGTCATCCGGCAACAAATGGCGTTTATACAAACCAAAGGGCTGGGTTACAGCGGCGACGCGGTGCTGGAGGTAAATTACCGGGGCGCCACGAAAGTGGATCAGGGTTTCGGCGCCCTGCGCAACGAATTGCTGAAGGAACCCACGATCAAAAATGTGTCGATGCATACCCGGAACGTGGTTGGCGGCGTGGGCAACGGCTGGACCACCACCGAAGACCTGAACGGACGGGAAATTTCCACCAGCGCTTACGCTTTTGAAGCCGACCCCGATTATTTCGATACCTACGGCATGCAACTGGCAGCCGGACGTTTTTTCTCCAAAGACAACCCGACCGATACCGCGAAAGCTATTCTGGTGAACGAAGCGGCGGTGCGCACGTTCGGCTGGCAAAAAGCGGAAAATGCCATTGGCAAACGTTTTGGTAAAGGCGCCGATGAAAAACGGGTGATCGGGGTGGTCAAAGATTTTCATTTCGAGAGTTTGCACAAACCGGTGGAGCCGCTCGTGATCCATTTTGCCCGGGGCGGCGTCCGCGTGTCGCTGCGTATCGATCAGGCCAATGCCAAAACGGCCATCCATCACCTGGAAAGCAGCTGGAAAAAAATGTTCCCGGAAATTCCGCTGGATTATGCTTTCGTGGATCAGAAAGTAGCCAAACAATACGGAAACGAACGTACCGCCGAAACCTTGTTCCTGTTGTTTTCCGGACTGTCGCTGTTCATTGCCTGCCTGGGTTTGTTCGGCCTGATCTATTTCGCCGTGCAACAACGCACCAAAGAGATCGGCATTCGCAAAGTGCTGGGCGCCGGTGTGGCAGGCATAGTGGGCTTGTTGTCGAAGGAATTTCTAACCCTTGTGGTTGCTTCGCTGGTTATCGCGGCGCCGGTGGCCTGGTACGTGATGCAACGCTGGCTGGAGAGTTTTGCATATCGTATCGAGATACCGGTTTGGACATTTTTGGCAGCCGGCGCGGTATCCTTTACGGTCGCGTTCCTGACCCTTAGCTTGCAGAGTGTAAAAGCTGCGCTGGCCAATCCGGCGCGGGCGCTGAGAAGTGAGTAGTCTTATATCTGCATCGGACCCGGGATATCAGGGCTCCTGGAAACTCCAAGTTATAATGGAAAACATTGTTTTGAGTTTTTAGCGGTTTCAGACTTTCCAGGTTTCAAAAACCTGGAAAGTCTGTACTGCAACGCATTCCTTACGCCCCTGATTGAGAATCGATCATTTACCACGTCATTTACCC
>JAKLJF010000268.1:0-3637 GCA_023151335.1 Thermoanaerobaculia bacterium
GAGCATACCAGCATGACGCGCACGGAGCCAACATAGTTATCAATTTTCAGCTGATGCGAGGCTGTTTTACCCTTTTCCAGGCGGAAGGGGCCCAGGTGTTTCACCGTCGGTTTGAAGCGGTTGATCTGGGCGGCGTTTTTGGCTTTCTGGTTGATGCCGTCGCCGCCGATGCTGAGGATACGCTCCAGTTGGGTCCCGAAGGCGCCGAGCACGTAGTCGTAAATATCCCAGGTTTTGACGCCCAGCGCTTCGCGGGCGAAGAACACCTCCCAGGGGTTGGGCGTCTGGAAACGCGTGAGGTCGAGCAGGCCCTCGTCCACCACAGCCAGGGTGTAGGTGCAGGCTTTGCCGGATGTTTCGCGCACGTTCACGGTGAACGGCTCGCCGGGTTTCAGCACTTCGGGCAGGTCGATCTGCGGTTTAAGGTGGGTTTCCGGGTTTTCCACGTTGACGGGCATGACGCCGTACATGCGGATGGGCAGGTCGTTTTTCGTCTGCGCGTGGGGTTGCAGCAGGCTTACGTGCGCATACACGGTGGGCGACATGTCGGCCGAGGTCTCAAATTTCAGGAAATTGTCGCCGGCTTTGGCGTCGAACCACAGGTGTTTGGCCACCCGGGTGCCGGTTTCGAGGGTGAGCAGGATGCGGCCGTTTTCGCTGGCGGGTACTTTCAGGGTCACCTCTTCGCCCACGGCGTATTTTTCTTTTTCCACACTGAACGGCAACATGGCGGCGGCATTGCGGCTGCGCATGTCGTTGAGTTCGTCGGGGTAGCCGCTCCAGAAGAAGTCGCCGCCGGCGTGCCCGCCCTCGGAGTCGCTGACGCGCACGAGGTAACGGCCCCAGTTGTTGGGTTTTACTTTCCAGGTGGCCAGGCCGCGCGCGTCGGTGGTCAGCACGGCCTTGTCGATGGCGTTCACGTGGTTGCTGGAGTTGAACTGGGCCACGTTTTCGGCGCGGTCTTCGTCCCACCACCAGCGCCAGTCGCAGCGGTACAGGCCCACCTCGATGCGGCGGCCGGGCTGGGGGCGTCCGTTTTTATCGACGCAGGCGAACTGGATTTGCCCGCCTTTCTGGTCGATCACCTTGCTGCCCCATTGGTTTTTTGGAATCGCCACGCCGACGAATCGTTCGAAGGGATAAAAATCGAGGGCAAAATTGTCGGTGCTGAAATCGCCGCTGCGCTCGAAGGCGCGCATTTTGAAATTGGCGATCAGTTTGCCGGGGGCGTTGCTGTTGTCGCCCAGTTTGAGCGGCACATTGGCCTGGCCGTTGTCGTCGAGGTTGCCGTCGAACAGCATTTGCGGCTCGCTCCAGTAGCCGCGGGCGGGGTCGTCGAACACGAAGTCTTTGAAATCTTTGAATTCTGTTTTAGCGGCGCGCACCATCATTTCCACGCGGGCTTTGAGGCCTTTGGCGGTGGCGCCGTGCAGCCAGTTGACGGAGAGTTTGCCGCCGAGGTTTTCATCGCCGGCGCCGAGGGCTTTTTTGCCGAAATCCAGGCCCATTTTGAGGCGGTTGGGCTTCACCGTTTCAATTTTCAATTGTTTGGTGAAGGTGGCGCCGCCCACCTGTACGCGGGCCGTCCAGTTGCCGGTGGGCGCTTCAGGCCGCGTGGCGCAGTGGAAGGGGTACACCCCGCCCACGCTGTTCGACGACACGGTGCGGTATTGCAGCGATCCGCGCGGATCGGTCAGTTCGAGGGTGACGGGGTGGCCGGCGGGCAGTTTGCCGGTTTTGTCTTCGAGCACGAAGTTCAGGAACAGGGAATCGCCCGGACGCCAGACGCCGCGTTCGCCGTAGAGGTAGCCTTTCAGGCCTTTTTGCGGTTCCACGCCGGCCACATCGAAGCGGCTGAGCGACAAGGCGCCGCCGTCGGCCATACGCAGGTAGCCGCGGCGCTCGCCCCGGCTGGCCACCAGTACGAAGGGCATTTCGCGCAGGTCTTCCATCATAGCGGTACCGCTGCCGTCGGTGCGTGATTTGCCGATGGGTTGCAGCTGAAAATTGTACCATTCCAGGTCGACACCGCCGATCGGCTCGGTGCTGTTCAGGTCGGTGACGCACACGAACAGGGAGCCGTCGCGGCCGCGTTTGGCGGTAATGCCGAGGTCGCTGACGAACACGTTGCGCTTGGTGAAATGGCCGTAGTGGTAGTATTCTTTGGCGCAGGGGTTGTCGCGGTTGCCCCAGTCGAAATCTTCTCCGTCGCGCCACCAGCCGTCATCGTCGTTGTAATAGATGCCGCGATAACCGCCCCAGATGCTGACAAGGTTGCCATTTTCGTCGGTGCGGCCCAGGTGGGCCAGGTTGTCGTTTTCGTCGAAAGCAACGGCCGGCGTGGAGGCCGGCGGGTTAGGGCCGCCGGATTCTTCTTCGTAGTATTCTCCTTCTTCGCCTTCCTCGCCCGTAAATGTTTCCGCATTTTCATTATCCGAATCAGTGGCAGTCACTGCCGCACCCGACTGGCAGTTGTAAATCGTGTAGCCCTTCCGGAAGGCCAGCCGCACCTGGTAAATGGCGCCGGGGTCCTGGTGGATGATATCTTTCAGGTCGAGGGCGTAGCGTTGCCACACCTGGCTGTTGGCGTCGGGGTTGAGGTCGCTGAGCGATACTTTTTTCTGCATGATGATCTTTCCGACGCGCTCCAGTTCGTTGTCGCCTTCTATTTCATTGACCTGCAGGTATTGTAAGATATTGGAATTGAATATTTTAAATACTTCCACGTCTACGGCGCGAAGGCCCACGGCCTCGAAGGGAAAAATGACGCCGCCGCCTTCGGCTGTGTTCTGCGGAATGACGGCGCCCCGGCCCACGAGGCGCACGGAGGGTTTGAGACTCTCGAAGTTGAGCGGCCAGTCGCTGCGTTCTTTCATGGCCGCCCCCGCGGTATTGCGGATGCCCGCTTCCACGCGGAGGTTGTATTGGCCGCTGATACGGCTGCCGGGGTATACGCGCACAAAGTTGCCGTCGGCGACAAAGCGGAGTGCGCCACTGTAGTTTTCTATGCGGATAAGTCCGTCGAGCGTTTGTGCAGCCGCGATCGGGTCGGAGAAGTTGAGCAGTACGTATTGTTCTTCCTGTTGGACCACACGGGCGCTGAGCACGATGAACTCGTCGAGCGAGGGAACGACCTGTTCGGCATTACCTTCCTTGTTCAGGCCCAATGGTTTGCCCGACCAGGACAACTGCACCTTGGAGCGCACGTTGGAGCGTTCGACGCCGGCCACTACAAATTCGTGCGTCAGGCCGTCGTTGCTGTGCGTCCAGTTCACTGTCAGGGTGTTGTTGCCCTGTTTGGCCAGGAGGGTTTTTTCCAGGCTGGCGGACTCAACGGGATCGCTGGTGAGCACGCGGCCAATCAGCTGTTGTTTGCGGGGGTCGGCGCCGTCTTCCATGCGCAGCCCATCGGTAATAACCTCGAAGGCGAGTTCGCGCACGCTGAATTCGAATTCAAACACTTTTGCCTCTTTCGGCACATCGCTGAAGAGTTTGCCCAAAGCCACGGTACCGGCATAGCGGGCGCCGTAGGCCAGGGGCTCGGCAGCTTGCAATTTGATGGTACGGTCGTCTTCCCACACGGCGTCGCCGGGAATGGAGGGGCTCACCGAGAACAGGTCGGCAGATACTTTTTGTC
>JAKLJF010000268.1:3647-6958 GCA_023151335.1 Thermoanaerobaculia bacterium
GGTGTAGGCGTACACATAGCGGGAAATCGCCTGGTAGTAAGCCTCGCTTTTAACGACTTTGGAGCAGGAAAAATGCAGGAGGGAGAAAAAGAGCGTGAGTGAAATGAGCGCAAGGGCTTGCTTTCTCATAAGGATATGTTTGAAATGGTTAACAGGATGGAGGGTTTCTGGTTAGAGGGTTTCTGGTTGGAGGGTTACAGCGCCCAAAAGTAGTGGGAAGTTGCCTGAACGTCAATGGAAAAGAATTATTTGCGTGTAAATAATGAGTAAATGCAAAAATCTTAAAGCCTTGCCTGTTTATCATAAATTATCTCCCGACCGTTTGTTCCATTTCGGTATATTTGCAACAAATCCACATTTATGGAAACAGTTCCGGCAGCAGCGCGGCCACGAAAAGCAAAAAAGATTCCGGCGTATCTGATCTACGAGGAGATGGACGGGAAGCCTATTTACCGCAAGGGCTATAAATCGGTATTGAATAAAAGTAAAACCCTGGAAGATATTATGGGTAGCAGTACTTTGCAAAGCGAGATACACATGTATATCAACTCGCTATTGTTCACTCATTTGGGGCTGGAGAAATACGCTATTTATTCCAACGAAGCCGGCCTGCACCTCGAAAAGGGTAACAATCTGGCCGGCGATATTTTCGTGTACGATGCCCGCGTAATGACCGGCGCCAAAGTTGGAAAGCGCTACTCCGACGTACCGCCGCTGCTGGCTTTTGAAATCGACATCGAAGCCGACCTGGAAGCCATGACAGAAATGGGATATGTGTCCCGAAAAATTGAGAAACTGCTGCGGTTCGGGGTGAAAAAAGTGTTCTGGATTTCCACCGAAGCGCAACGGGTGTTGGTGGCAGAAACGGGCAAGGATTGGATCACCGTCGCCTGGGAAAAAAATATTGAAATCGTGCCCGGCCTTTCGATGAACATCCTGGAACACCTTCAAAAAAGGGGCATTGTTCTGGAAAACGACCGGTAAACGTTCAAAAATAAACCGACCGGTAAATCTGCCGCAGCGAAACCGCCTGCCCTTCCACCGAAAAAGCATCATCCGCCGCTTTTAGCGCCGTTTCCATCCAGCGGTTCGGCGCCTCGCGTTCGAATACGATGACGCCCGGGGTGTTTTGTTCCACAAAAAGGATTTGTTTCAGGGAGGGAATTTGTTTGTAACAGGGCAGCTTGATGCCGAAATCATACTTCCGCGTGGTTTCGGAAAGTACTTCAAACAACAGCGCCGGCGCCGTTTCCGCGTTCATGCCAGGCCGGTATTCGTACAGCGCAGGCGGCAGGGCAATTACCATGCCATCCGCGTTAAATACGCCGGAATCGGCGCCGCCCTTGCAGTTTTCGATGAATACCGGGCGATTGCTGTTATAGACGCGGTAAAGCGCATTATCCCAAAAAATGGATTTTAACAGGAAGCCCAATTCAGTAGCAAAATGGCTGTGCAGATCGGATTCGTAGCTCATAGAGGCAATGATTTGGTGGTCATAATAATCGACGCGGTATTCCGCCTCGGCGAGCAGTTCCCAAAATTCGGCAAAACTGGCCGGGAAAAACACCGGCCCCTTGTCGCCGCCTGCTTCGGCGAGTTCGAGGTTGGTGAGCGGAAATTTGACGGTTGAGGACATATGAGCTACTGGTTTCGGAGACAAATTTAACGAAAAAAAGGGAAACCGCCGGTAAAATTCCGGGCCTTACATGATCCAGCGGTTCAGCCGGGGTACTTTGCTCAACAGGAAGATCAATATCATTGAATAAAAGGCTGCCACGGCGGCCGCCAGCAACGCGCCGATAACCGGCGGTATCGGCATTCCGAAAAACACGGAATAAGTGACGGCCGGCCCCAGATAACCGTTTTTCAGCGCGTCGATGATCATCACGTGCACAAAATAAATCCCGAAACTGAGCGGCGCCAGCCATTGCAGGAAGGCGTTCAGCCAGGGAAAGCGCACGGCAAAGGCCGGCCAGTCCTTTTGACAAAGGAAATAAAACAGCGCCATCGACATGATCACCACATTCGGGCTGAAATACACAAAGATCAGATTGTTATAGGCGCCGGCCTGTTTGGTGAGTATCCAGGTACCGATAGCGGTGAACGGGAGGCTAATGATAGCCAACACATACAGCCATTTACTCCAGCGCAGGGTGTATTGACTCAGGTAATAGCCCAGCACGTAATAGCCGATGTAGCCCAGCCAGCCGATATATTTGACCACCAGCAGGTTTTGAATAAAATGCTGAAGGCCGGTCACTAGGAAACTAAAGACCAGAAAGTATTCAATATCAAAACGTTTGGCGTGCCGGATGAAGATCTGAAAAATGGGGGTGAGCAGATACAACCCGATAATCATCGGGATAAACCACAGGTGGTAGTATACGTCCTCGAAAACCACCTTGTTGAATACTTCCCGCCAGCCGGGCAGGTTGTCGTCCCAAATATTGCCCCGGTACTGATAAAAGAGGTACAAAACCGACCAGAAGGCAAACGGGGGCAGGATGCGGTTCATCCGTTTGCGCAGAAAATCGGCGGTGGATTCCACTCTGCCGGGCGTCAGCATCACACTGCCGCTCAGCATGATAAAAAACGGCGTGGCCCAGCGCAGGGCGCTGTAATACACGTTGCCTACCCACCAGGCCTACCCACCAGCGTTCGTCGAAGCTGGCGTCGGGATTAAAGTTATACACGGCTTCGCCGACAGTATGCATCTGCACCACGGCCAGGGCGGCAATAGCCCGGATATAGGATACGTCCGATCTTCTTGCTTTAGGAGCATCAGGGGCTTGCATGGACCGGGTTTCGGCTGGGGACTGAGACATTTCCACACTAACAGGGGCGTTTTTATTGCTCATTTGCAATTCCTGTTGCGCAGATGCGGCTGACAATTTCGATAAACGGAACAAGGACTGAATGATTTTCGATTACGGCGAAGCCGGCTACGCCGAAGATGAACCAAAGGGGCAAAGGTAATTTTTTCGGGCGATTTCAGGGGCAAGTGCAACATTTCCAATTGGGCGGTTATCTAATTGGGAAAAGGATGTTTTAAAAACACCCCTGCTATTTATGAAAACAGCTGCCTTATTATTGACCCTTGCCCTGAACGCGGCATCCATATTTGCACAAACTGCCGTGAATGCCGGTAGCGAAACCATTTTTCAACACCTTACCAAAACAGAAGGCGCTGTTATAACCCTTGAAGTTGACCTGGATGGCTTTATTGCTGATAAAAGGAATAAAAATTATTTCCCGGCGGTTCTGAAAACGGCAGACGGCTCGTCGTACGATGTTGAAATCCGCCCGAGAGG
>JAKLJF010000269.1 GCA_023151335.1 Thermoanaerobaculia bacterium
GCAGGACGAGGTCGTCATCCTGCAACATGTAAATAAAAAGTAGAACCGGTCGAGGGAAAATGGTAGCAAGGCTGCAATGCTGCCCGATGGGATTAATTAAAGAATAGTGTCTGAATTCGGTCTGCTTTCTGCACTCAAAAATATGGCCATTTTAACGAGTAAAAGCTATGAAATTTGTCGGGTAGGCGTCTGTTTTGCATTTTGGACCAGTATGCCGAAATTAGTATGTTTGTGCTTGTTCTTTCAATATTTAGAAAAAACACGCGCATGCATATCTCTGCTCATCTTTTTTCCGGCCTGCTTTTCGTGGTCAGCGCCTCCAGCCTCGACGCCCAAATCAATGCACCGATTACCATTCCGGGCATTCCCAATAGACTGGCTTGGCATGGCGTCCCCAAACATTTTGAACAACTACCCAACGGCTTTGTCATCGAATCCGGCGAAAAAACCGATATGTACCGCGCGCCCGATCATTCCTACCAGGTGCATAAAGCGCCGCGCCTGATGTTCGCAGCCGATACCTGTTTTATTTTGAGCGCGCGCATCCAGCACGATTTTGCCGGCAAATGGGACGGCGGCGCCCTGCTGCTTGAAGCAGACAGCCTGAACTGGATCAAATTCTGCTTTGAAAAGGATTACCAGGAAAAACACCGGGTGGTGTCAGTGGTCACGCGCGGCATTTCCGACGACTGCAACTCACTGGAATTCACCGAAAAATTTGCCTGGTACCAGCTTGCCCGGGTGCACGACGTTATTTACCTGTACTGCTCAGGCAATGGAACAGACTGGTACCTCGTCCGTACGCTCAACTTTGCCCCGGGGAAAGATATAAAGGTCGGTTTTCTGGCCCAGTCGCCGGAAGGGAAAAACAACCGGGTGTATTTTACTGATGTGCAATACCGGGCGGTGCGGGTGAAGGATTTTTGGGTGGGGAATTGAAATCCTGAAACAAACGTACGATTTCTGCAATATCCCTCCTGTTATTCTCAATGATGAGGTCAAAAGGGAATCTCTTATCTATTGCCTGTGCATTGATTTGCAATACATGCTCATCTGAAACCGGAACATGAACAGATTGGTCGCGCTGTTTTACGCGCTCCAGACAGGTCTCCTGGTCAGCCGCGATCCGGATGAGTTTTACCTCAAAGTCTTTTTGCAGGCTTTCCAGCATCCGGTCGAAGTATTCCGTAAGCCCCGTCGATTCAAAAACAACTTCATCGGCGGCTTGCAACTGGGCCCTGACCGCCTGCTCTATGGCCGAAAACACGTCTTTTACATAATCCGGGTGATTGAAAGCGCGATTGTTTTTTACCTGCAGGGCAATGTCTTCCACCCGTAAAAAACGGATGCCCAGGCTTTCCTGAATAGATGATCCGATAAAGGATTTGCCGCTGCCTTTGGGGCCGATGAGGATGAAAATTCGTTTCATTTCTCTGTTGGAACTATTTTAGGCTCAAATTAACCGTTTTAAAATAAAAACCCGCAACCGCATATTTTTAATTCCACACAAGTCCGCCAATTTGCGCCACGGACATGCGATCCGAAACCCGAAACCTTTTCTTACTTTTGCCCGCTTTACCAACTTTCCCAACCCGACGCATGGCCCGACCCGGCAAAAACGACAAAGGAGAAAAAACAGCGGCCGCCACCCCGCTGATGACGCAATATAACCAGGTAAAGGCAAAGTACCCGGACGCGATCCTGCTGTTCCGGGTGGGCGATTTTTATGAAACGTTTGCCGACGACGCCGTGAAAACGGCCAAAGCGCTGGGCATCACGCTCACCAGCCGCAACAATGGCGGCTCCGACGTGGAACTGGCCGGTTTTCCGCACCACGCCATGGACATGTATCTGCCCCGGCTCGTGCGGGCGGGCTACCGCGTGGCCGTGTGCGAACAGATGGAAAAACCTGTGCCCGGCAAGGTGGTCAGGCGTTCGGTCACGGAAGTGGTCACGCCCGGCGTCACCACCGACGACGCCCTGCTCGAACACAACCAGAACAACTTCCTCGCCACGCTGGCATACGGCAAAAACGACCAGTTCGGCGCGGCATTTCTCGACATCAGCACCGGCGAGTTTCTGGTGACCGAGGGCGACCACGCCGCCATCGACAAACTGTTGCAAAGTTTCCGGCCCTCCGAAATCGTACTGCCCAAAAGCCGGATGAAGGAATTTACGGCCGTTTTTGGCGATAAATTCTACACCTTCACGCTCGAAGACTGGATTTTTACCTACGACTTCGGTCACGAAAAACTGCTCCAGCACTTCCAGACCGCCGGCCTCAAAGGTTTCGGCGTGGAAGACCTCGAACTCGCCCAGGCAGCCGCCGGCGCCGCGCTGCACTACCTGGCCGCCACTGAAAACAACCGCCTCGCCCATATCCGCAGCCTGAGCCGCCTGCAAACGGACAAATACGTCTGGCTCGACCGCTTCACCATTCACAACCTCGAACTGGTGAGTTCCAACCATGAAACCGGCACTTCGCTGCTCCAGGTGCTCGACCACACCATCAGCCCGATGGGCGCCCGCCTGCTCAAAAAATGGGTGCTGCTGCCGCTCACCAGTCTGCAACAGATACACGACCGCCAGGAAGCCGTGGCCTTTTTCGTGGAACACCGCGAATTTGCCGAAAAACTGGAGCCCCATATCCGCCATATCGGCGACCTCGAGCGCCTGATGAGCAAAACCGCCGTGGGCAAGATCAATCCCCGCGAGGTGATGCAACTGCGCCGGGCGCTGATGGCGATCGATCAGGTGAAAAAGATGCTGGGCCCCACCCCCGGCCCCTCCCCCCGGGGGGAGGGGGGCTTGATGGCGTCTTCAGCCAAGCCACTCGATCTTGATAATTCACCTTCCCCAAACGAAGACAAGCCCTTTATTGGGGGCTTGATGGCGTCTTCATCCGGGCTATCGGCTGATAATAAGATGTCCGCTGTCATAGGAAACAACCCAAGTGACGGGAGCAAGCCCCCCTCCCCTCGGGGAGAGGGGCCGGGGGTGGGGTTGAAACGCCTCGGCGAAGCCCTCAATCCCTGCCACACCCTGCGCGAGCGCATCGAAGCCGTCATCGCTCCCGACCCGCCTACCGACGTACGCAAGGGCGGCGCCATCGCCGACGGCGCGCATCCTGAACTGGACGAATTGCGGCACATTGTGCGCCACAGCCGGGAACTGCTGCTCGAAATCCAGCAACGTGAAGCCGAACGCACCGGTATTCAAAGCCTGAAAATCGGCTTCAATAACGTATTTGGTTATTACCTCGAAGTCACCAGCAAATGGAAGGACCAGGTACCGGCCGACTGGATCCGCAAACAGACCATCGCCAATGGCGAGCGGTATATCACCCCGGAACTGAAGGAACTGGAAAGCAAGATACTCGGCGCCGAGGAGAAAATACTGGAACTGGAAGAACGCATCTTCCGTGAACTGGTGGACGAAACTGGCGCCTATATCGGCCCCGTACAACACAATGCCCAGATCATCGCCCGGCTTGACTGCCTGCTGTCGTTCGCCAAAGTGGCCGCACAACGCCATTACCACCGGCCCGAACTGGATGAATCATTTGTGATCGACATCAAAGACGGCCGGCACCCGGTGATTGAAACACAGCTGCCCGTTGGAGAATCCTACATTCCCAACGACGTGTACCTCGACAATGAAACCGTGCAGATCATCCTGATCACCGGTCCCAATATGGCCGGTAAATCGGCCCTGCTGCGCCAAACCGCCCTTATCGTGCTGATGGCCCAGATGGGCAGTTTCGTGCCGGCAGCCGGTGCACGTATCGGCCTCACCGACAAAGTTTTTACCCGCGTTGGCGCCAGCGATAACATCAGCGGCGGCGAAAGCACCTTCATGGTGGAAATGAACGAAACGGCCCTGATCATGAACAACATCAGCGACCGCTCGCTCATTCTGCTCGACGAGATCGGCCGGGGCACCAGCACCTACGACGGCATTTCCATCGCCTGGAGCCTGGCTGAATTTCTGCACGACAACGGCCGGGCCCGGCCCAAAACGCTGTTCGCTACGCACTACCACGAACTCAACGAACTGGCCGAACAACACGAACGCATTCACAACTACCACGTGAGTACCCGCGAAGTGGGACACCGCGTCATTTTCCTGCGCAAACTCGTGCGCGGCGGCAGCAACCACTCCTTCGGTATCCACGTGGCCCGCATGGCCGGCATGCCCGCCGATATCGTGGAACGCGCCCGGGAAATCCTGCAAACACTCGAAGCCGCCGGCGAACGGCTGTCGGAAGAAGGTGGACGGTCGACGGAAGACGGCGGACGGAATAAAATTGAAGGTGGAGAAAAGGTGACGGCGATTGAAACGCCGGTCGAAATGAAGAAAAAAGTAAAAAACATCGCCCCGAAAATGCAGCTGAACATTTTCGACGTGGACGAATACACCATGAAGATCCGCGACGAATTGCTGGCGCTCGATCTGAATACCATGACGCCGATGGATGCACTGTGGAAACTGAACGAACTGCGGAAGATTGCCGAAAAAAAGTAGGATTGTATGTCAAAGAAGAAAAAAACGCCGCCTTCCAAACATATTTCAACCCCTGCGCCTGCTGTTCCGGCTGCCGAAGAAACGCCGCAAACGCCGGAGCGGCCCGCGGCATCGGAGTCGTTTTTCCAAAATCCCTGGCTGATGGCCGCCCTGCTGGTGGCCGCCGCGGTACTGGCCTACTACGTCTCCCTGTCCAACGGGTTCATGATCTTCGACGACGACAAGGCGATCCGCTACAACCAGGTGATCAAAAACCCCAGTTTCCGGGGCATTTTTCTCAGCAACAACCTCGGTATGTACGCTCCGGTCACCTGGCTGGGCTATGCCCTGACATACTCCGTGGCCGGCGAAAGCGCGCCGGCATTCCACACCTTCAGTTTGTTGCTGCACCTGGGTTGCGTAGTCACCGTATTCGCACTGCTCCGGCAGTTGCAGCCCAGCCGCGAAACGGCATTTTTTGCCGCGCTGATCTTCGCCCTGCACCCCATGCAGGTGGAAGCCACGAGCTGGATCGCCGGACAAAGCGCGCTCACCTTTTCGCTTTTTTACCTGCTGGGCCTGCTGGCTTACTCCATGTGGCAGCAAAACCAGCGCCCGCTGTTTTATGGGCTTACATTCCTGGCTTTTGCCCTTTCCGTGCTGGCTAAATCGGCCGCCGTCACGCTGCCGCTTATGCTGCTGGCGCTCGACTGGTACCGCAACGGCACGCTGACGTTCAAAAACATACTGGGTAAAGCGCCCTTTTTTCTCGGCAGCCTGGCCTTCGGCCTGTACACCTTTGCCACCCGCGAAGCGGAAGGGCACGATCTGGTGGTCAGTTCCAAGGCGTACAACCTGTTCGACCGTTTTTTAATGGTCTGCCACTCCCTGTTGTTTTACCCGGTGAAAATGCTGGCCCCCTTCGGACTGAGCATTTTTTATCCCATGGAAAAAACCAACGGCGCCTGGTCGTTCGACTACTACCTGGCGCCGCTCGTAGTGGGGGCGCTGGCCTGGCTGGTATGGAAATACGGCCGGCAACAGCGCATCATCGGCCTCGGCGCGCTGTGGTATTTCCTGCCGCTCACAGTGATGTTGCCCTACGTGTCGGTGGGCACTTTTGAAATGCGCTCCGACCGGTATATCTATATTTCTTCGGCGGGTTTTTTCCTGCTGGTCGTGTGGCTGTTGCAAAAATTGCCGGCCCTGCAGCGCCGGACTATCCTGGTTGCTGCCGCGGCGTTGTTCGGCTACCTTACCTTCGAACGCAGCAAGGTGTGGAAAAACGAAGTGTCGGTGTTCCGCGACTGCGTGGTGAAATACCCCGAAGCGCCGCTGTGCAACTGCAACCTGGCCTACGGCGAGCTGCTCAACCTCGACTTTCAAAATTCCATCATCCACTATACCAAAGCCCTGCAACTCGACCCTGCCTACGTGGAAGCCTACAACGGCCGCGGGCAGGCGTATTTCCAGTTGAAAAAATTCCCCGAGGCGTTCTCCGACTTCGACAGCGCCATCAAAGCGGGTATCGTAACGCCCAAACTGTTCCTGAACCGGGGTAAATGCCATGTCATCCTCAACCGTCCGGCCGAGGCCATTCCCGACCTGGCGCGCAGCATCGAACTGGAGCCCCGCAACCCGGAAACCTACTATTTCAAAGCCGTGGCCGAAAGCAAAACCGGCAACCCCGCCGCCGCTATCCAGGACTACTCCAAAGCCATCGAACTGGCTCCCGGCTACATCGAAGCCCTGGTGAACCGCGGTCTGATCTATTTCCAGGACAAGCGCTACGACGAAGCCATTGCCGACTACACCGCCGCGCTGGCCGCCCGGCCCGATGTTACCCTGGCCCTGAACAACCGGGCCGCCGCCTGGTTGGCCAAAAACATGCCCGACAAAGCCGTGGAAGACGCCAGTCTGGCCATTGAACGGCAGCCCAATTACGCGCGGGCCTACGAAACGCGAGCGCGGGCACTGATGCAGATGGGACGGACGGCGGAGGCGGCGAGGGATATGGAGCAGGCGAGGCGGTTGCAGGGGGGGCAGTAAGCGTTTGAAGTTTGAAGGCGGCTCTGTTCTTGCTCACTCTCCCACTTTCCCAATCTCCGTTTCAACCGCCTTCAAACGCTCCCGGCAGAAGCGAATCAACTCCTGCGCCCGCGCAATTTTCGCCGCCAGCTCGTCGATGCTCACGGTTTCTCCCTGCAGTTCCTGCACGATCTGCTGCAATTCCGCGTATGCTACCTCATAGCTGAGTTGTTCCGTCGATTTATTCATATCAATCTAAACCTTCTAAACTTTCTAAACCTCATAAACCCTCTAAACCTCATAAACCCTCTAAACCTTCTAAACCCTCATAAACCTTCTAAACCTCATAAACCCCTCATAAACCCTTCTCCTCAAACCACACCCTGCTCTGATCTTCCGGCGAGCCATTGT
>JAKLJF010000026.1:0-15419 GCA_023151335.1 Thermoanaerobaculia bacterium
GATCTTTTCTGCGATTAATAACTTCTGTCTCATTGCTTTCGTCACACAGATTTTTAGTATAAAGCATGTTTAAACCGCATTGATTTTTCATGCTATATTTTCTGTCTATAAAGTAACCAAAGTGAACCGGTTCCAGGTTGCCGTTTTTCACTTCCTGGTAGAGAATTTTTTCAATTACGTCGGTGTTTTTACTGTTTGCCATGTGCGACAACAGGATCGACGCTTCATCTGTTCCAATTAATTTATACCCCGGAAACCCAGACACTTTTGTCATTTTTAATATTTCACCCTCTATAAAGTCATCGATTATACTCATAGTGTGGCCGTCAGTCGCCTGAATTCTGGCAAATTGATCAAGCTCCAAAAGCAGGTTCACTTTAGTTAATGCGATCGAGTCTATCTTGCGGGTAGATTCTGCCATCTTAAGGCGCTCGTAAAAACCTGGAGAATCTAGCAAATGAAGGCTACTATCCTTTTTATAGTGAAACGACAGATATGGCCCCCGCCTTCCTGCTGAAAAAAGGATAATCCTTCTTACACTGTCAAGCGATACCGATTTGTTTACTATTAAGCATCGTGAATAGTTAACTATATCTCGATAAAGGGGATCTGATAATCGAAAAGCCTCGAGATATAAGCTCTCTGCCTTTTTAAAATTCTGATTGCAAAAGGAGTTTTCTGCTTCGCTTATTTTGTTATAGTAAGCGATATAATTGTTTTGAGCAGACAAATGCGGTGTATCGAATAAAAATAATACAAAAAATAAAAACTGAAAAGCCTTCATATCATTTTTTTACAATATAAAAGGCTTGTTTGATTCTAACTCAAATTCTGATTGCTGAATTTGAATTAGAATAAAACAAGCCTGTTCACAATTTAAAACAGCAGCTTAGTAGTATCTATCATATTCATTATCTCTGCAGCTTAAGGTGTCGCACCCATCACCTTGGGCTTCCTCCATGTTTGCATACTTGGTTGAGGCTAGCTCATCTGTTGACCATTCTTCTGCATCGTCACAGGTAACCGAGTAGGAAATTTCCTTGCCGCCGAAGACATTGCCTCCGACTTTAAATTCTTCAAAATTTTCGAGCGTTAGCATAATAAAATTTGAGTTAAAACGGTAAGACAGATTAATTTTGATACTGTAAATTAGATATTTGAGCCTACTCTTGATTCGGGTTTTCAGCTTTCCCCGGCTCCTCCCCCTCCGCGCGCGCGAAATGCAACAGGAGTAGAAGCAGTACAAAGTTCTTTGTTGTCGCTGCCAGATATTGGCAGTTGATCGAAAAAATACAAATTTCCTTCACCGCCACGAATTTGGAGCAACATTTCGGCGCCAACGGCTATTGAAAATTCAAGTTTTACAGGTTCTGCGTAATAGTAGGTTTCGAGTTTTTTGTCGTATAAAATGGGCAATCCTATATCCCGAAGTTGCCCAATCAACCTGAAAATATTGCGTTCGCAAGTCTCGAGCCGTCGGGCCAACTGTGCCGGCGTGCCCGTTGCGCGGGTACGAATCAAATAATCGACTCGCTGAAGGAGAAAAAGGTCTTCAAAAATTTTCATAATATAAAAGGTTAAATTCGGTTGACACTTCTTGGTTTCAGCTACCTAGCTCCAATTGGTTTTTAACGAGTTGGTAATATGAACCTTTTATAGATACCAGTTCGGCGTGGCTTCCCTGTTCTGTTATTCTACCTTTGTCGAGCACCACAATTTGATCGGCATGCCGTACGGTACTGAGCCTGTGTGCCACTACCACAACCGTCTTGGTCGGCGAACCGCTGCTTCTGTTTGAATAGCTTGCTGAATCGGCAGTCATGCCAAACCATTCTTGCAGATTACTAACGATTGTTCGTTCGTTGTTGGCATCCAGAGCATTGGTTGCTTCATCAAAAAACAGGTATTCCGGGTTTTTGTAGATGGCCCGGGCTATCAACAGTCGCTGCCGCTGACCCTGGCTGAGCCCGTTTCCCTGAGCGCCGATGGATATATTATTGGCAATGGTATCCGAGAATATGAAACCATCCTGGAGCACCGCTCCGCACCGTCTCCGCCACTCTGCGGGTTTTATTATGGCCAGATCCAAGCCATCCACGCTTATCCGACCCCGGGTTGCAGTATAAAAGCCCAGCAGCAATTTTATCAGGGTGGTTTTCCCGCTTCCGCTCAAGCCAACAATGGCAGTCACCTTACCATGTGGAATATGAAGATTGATGTCTTCAATAACGAAATTGGACAAGGCGTTGTATTTGAATGAAAGATTTTCGATCCCAATGCCCCCTATGTTCTTATTTGTTTTACCGGGATCGGAATCGTACGTTCCACGAATTTTGGGAATTCCATTGCCGGCGCCCGAAAAGATTGGCTTTGCAGGCAATCCTTCACCCTCTACAGGCTGGCTTTGCACCTCATTCAGTCGTTCCAGACTGATTTTAGCGTCTTGTGCGGAGCGTATGAAACCTACGAATTGTTGCAAAGGTGCATCGAGTTGCCCTACCATATATTGCACGGCAAGCATCATGCCCAGCGTCATTTGACCGTCAATAACAGATTTGGCTGTGAGAAACGTGATAATAATGTTTTTGCTTTGTGTAAAAAAAGCGGCGCCTGCTTCCTGCCATTGAGCGAGTGTGAGTGATCGAAGACTGGTTTGAAACAATCTAGCCTGGGTTCCAGCCCAAATCCATCGCCTTTTACGCTCCGATCCCTGCATTTTAATTTCCTGCATTCCCTGGATAATCTCGATTATGTTATTGTTGTTTTCTCCTGATTGTTGAAAACGCAGATAATCAAGTTCTTTTCTCCGGTGTAAAAAAATGAATATCCAGAATAGGTATAAAAGGGCAAAGAGGATAAAAACCCAAAAAATCAATCCGTTATACGATAATAGCACACAACTGAATACCAGAAAGTTAAGCAGGGCGAACATCACTGGTAATGCAGATCGGGTTATGAATGTTTCTATCCGCGTTTGATCTCCTATTCGCTGCAATAGGTCGCCTGTGAGTTTGGTGTCGAAAAAGCTGATCGGCAACTGCATCAGTTTGCTCAGGAAGTCGTTAACCATGGACACATTTATTCTCGCACCTACGAATAATATGATCCTGCTTTGCAGGAACTGGACGTATACCTGGCTTATAAACAGCGTTAATTGAGCAATGAGGATGAGGGTAATAAAATCTATATTTCTGTTGTTTATCCCGTAATCAACTATACTTTGTGTAAGCAGTGGAAAAGCCAGCAGAATCATACTCCCAAGAGCCATACCAGTCGCTACCTGGAGAATAAGGTGGCGGTATGGCTGTACATACCCTGTCACTTGTGTAAGTCCGGCAGACTCCTTGCTATGGTCAAAATCGGATTTGTAAAAATTAGGTGTAGGTTCGAGTAAAACCAGAATCCCCTGACCGCTGGCGCTAATCCAGGCGTTTTCAAAATCCTGTCTGTTTAGTTTGTGTTTTCCAGATGCCGGATCTGCTATCCAAATTTTTTTATTATTGGCTTTATAGACGACAACAAAATGTCTCTGATTCCAATGTGCAATACATGGAAGAGGCGCATTCAACAGACACGCGGTATTTTTACCGCTGTCAAAAGGTACTTTGACCGTCATGGTACGAAAACCAATTTGCTCGGCAGCCTCCATAATTCCGAGCGCAGATACGCCTTCTCGTGATATATGGCAAAGGTTTCTCAGATGAGGTAATGAAAATTGCCGTCCATAGGATGCGGCTATCATCAAAAGGCAGGTTGGACCGCAATCCATAGCATCTCTTTGTCGGTAAAATGGGAAAACGAAAGGCGCAAAACGGGTCATATTTACCAAAACATTTAAGCAGGCCCCTATAATACAGGCGCATTGATTATTTTACTTCTACTGCAAACATATATACATTTTTTGAATATACAAAACAGAGGCCTTTGAGTGCCAATTCTTTCTGCTCTTGTCAAAGCAAAGAAATGCAATTAACCAGGAGGCTAATATTTGCAAATTTTACCAAATCCGCTCTTCCTTCAAATACCGCCCCACATAATCGTCAATCCCCGCTTCCAGCGCGAAAAACGGCGCCTCGTAGCCGGCCAGATGGCGCATTTTACCCATGTCGGCTTCCGTGAAATACTGGTAAGTGTCCCGGATGTCGGCGGGCGTGTCGATAAAGGAGATATTGGGCTCCAGGCCCATGGCACGAAAAGTGCCGGTAGCGAGATCCAGAAAAGTACGCGCTTTGCCGGCGCCGAGGTTGTAGATTGCGCTGGGCGGGCGTTTTTCGAGAAAAAAGAGCAGGACGTCCACCACGTCTTTTACGTAGATAAAGTCGCGGCGCTGCTCTCCGTCTTTAAAATCGGGCCGGTGCGAGCGGAAGAGTTTCATGGCGCCGGTGGCTTTGATCTGCCGGGCCGTGTGAAAGATCACCGAGGCCATGCGGCCCTTGTGGTATTCATTGGGGCCGTAGACATTAAAAAATTTAAACCCCGCCCACACCGGCGGCGCACCGTCTGCGGCTCCCCGTCCACCGTCTACCGTTTTAAGCACCCAAACGTCGAAATCCTGTTTGCTTTGACCGTAAGGGTTGAGCGGTTTTAATGAGGGTATAAGGGCATGATCGTCGGAATATCCTTTTTCTCCCAAGCCGTAAGTGGCGGCGCTGCTGGCGTAAAAGAAAGGTATCTGAAAACCGCTGCACAGCATCCACAGGGCCTTGGAATACTCCAGGTTGAGGTGATCAAAAATAGCGGTATTCATTTCCGTGGTATCGGTGCGTGCGCCGATATGGAACAGGGCGTCCACGTCGGTGTGGTTGCGTTCCAGCCAGCGCACGAAATTGTCGCGGTGTACCTGGCCGCGGATATTTTTGCCTTCGAGATTGCGGTTTTTGTCCGGACGGCTAAAGTCGTCCACAGCCAGAATGTCGGTATAGCCGGCTTCGTTGAGGCGGCGGATGAGGCAGGAACCGATGAATCCGGCAGCGCCGGTGACTATGATCATTGAGTGATTGAGTGATTGAGTGATTGAGTGATTTGAAGGGCAAAGATTCTACTTTTGCAGCCCGAATGAAAAAGATATTTTTCGCTTCCGATTTTCATCTCGGCGCCGATGCCGTGCTGCGTTCCCGCGAGCGGGAGCGCCAGATCGTGCGCTGGCTGGATGGTATAGCGCCCGAGGCCGAAGCTATTTACCTGGTAGGCGATTTGTTCGAGTTCTGGTTCGAATACCGCACCGTCGTTCCAAAAGGATATAACCGTTTTCTGGGCAAACTGGCCGAACTGCGCGACGGCGGGCTGCCCATCCATGTTTTCACGGGCAACCACGACTTGTGGATGTTCGGTTATTTCGAGGAAGAATTAGGTATTCCGGTTTACCGGAAACCCATTCAGACCGAATGGGCCGGCAAACGTTTTTTCATCGGCCACGGCGACGGCCTGGGGCCCAATGACCGGGGATATAAACTGATGAAAAAAGTGTTCACCAACCGCGCCAATCAATGGCTGTTCCGCTGGTTTCACCCCGATCTGGGTATACGGCTGGCAGGTTTTTCTTCACAGGCCAGCCGCAATGCCATGCCCGAAGAAGAGCGCTCCTGGCTGGGCGAAGAACGCGAATGGCTGGTGCAATACTGCCACCACAAGATTGACCGGGGCGTGGAACCGGATTATTTTATTTTCGGGCACCGGCATCTCGTGGTTGACTGGCGCCTGAAAAACGGCCGCAGCCGGTATATCAACCTGGGCGACTGGATGTCGTTTTGCTCCTACGCGGTGTTCGACGGAAAGGAATTGGAGCTGCGTTTTTTTGAACGCATGGGAGAGGTTGTCCGTAATTTTCCTTAAATTTGCCCAAAAGGATAATAGATGGCCAGGTTTAAGACTTTTCAATGGTGGCAGCAACAAGAGGTGGACCGGATGTTTGATTTACGCAAACAACGTTCTCTTAACGATTTAGACTTATTGCTTCAGGCAAAAACCTCCTTCGAGCCGGAAGAAAAAGAGTCATTGTTGAAATTCCAGGCAAGACTTCAGAATATGGTCGCCGCATGGAGCGAGGAAGACCTTAAAATGCTATTCATTTCCCCGGTGCTCAACGCTGCCGACCTGGTCCACGACGATTACCGTATTTTCTTCGACTATACTATTAAAGCCGAAATCAACGGCGAATGGATCGGCGGCAAGGTCGACTGTCTGCTTGCCAAGGGCTACCAAATCCCGGAGGAACCATTTTTTTTCCTGCAGGAATACAAACGCGAAAAAGGCCGCGATACCGATCCTATCGGCCAATTGCTGGCCGCCATGGTGGTCGCTCAGCATCTTAACAAAGACCGCGATACATTGTACGGCTGTTATATCATTGGCCGGAACTGGTTTTTTGTCGCCCTGAAAGGTCAGGAATATGCCATCAGCGACGCTTTCGTTGCTACCCAGGAGGATTTATTCCAGATAATAGCCATTTTGCGCCATGTGAGGGCATTGTTTGAAGAAAAAATTGGTTACACAGCCGTGTAGCCCACTTTGCTTCATTTCTCCCGCATTCTGTCCCTCAGGCTCTCCCCGATCAGCCGGTGCCCGGCATCCATCAGGTAAATGCGGACGTTGCGCACGCCTTCCACCATTTTTTTAACGGTTTTGTACTGGATCATCTCGTCTTTGGTACCGAAATAGATATCGACCGGCAGCCCGGACTCCCGCCAGATCGCTTTGATTTTTGTTCGGCGCAAGTAAAACGAATCGAGCGCATACCAGCACCCGAAAGTGCGGCGGAACCGCTCCGGCCGGGTGAGATTGAAGGACAAAAAATGCACAATAAGACCGGGCACCAGGCCCATACGGCGGCCCAGATCGAGCAATTGTAAAAACCACCGCGGTTTTTTCAATATCCGGCCCAGCAATTTGCGCACCCATAAGGGAGTACGCACGGCCGTCGACATGCCCTTGGTATGAATACCGTCGGGGGCGAGCAGGTAGAGTTTATCGAGTAGCGGTAAAAAATCAGGCAGCATCGCCTGCGCCAGCCGCGCCCCGAAACTGAATCCCATCAGACAAAACCGTTCCTTCCCTTCCCGTTCCATAATTTGGCGGATGATACCAATCAGGTCGGCCTTTGAAAAAGTGTCCCGCGGCCATTCAGTTTGTCCGTGAAACGGCAGATCGAAAGCCACCACCGTGTATTTTTCTGCCAGGGCCTGCTCCAGGATGGCAAACAGGCGTGCCCGGTCGCCGAACCCGTGCAGGGCTATCAGAAGGCGTTCTCCCTCCCCAAAGCGCAAACAGTGCACATGGGCATCTTTGTGTTCCAGGTAAAATGACTGCATACTTTGGCATATTTACCTACTCGTCCACCCTGAACTTAAACCCTACCCCGTGAATATTTTCCACCTTGATACGTTCGTCGCGGCCGAGGTATTTGCGGAGGCGGGAAATGAACACGTCGAGGCTGCGGCCCAGAAAGTAGTCGTCTTTTCCCCAGATCGTTTCAAGGATATAGGAGCGTTTGACCACCTGGTTGCGGTTTTCATTCAGTAGTTTTAACAGATCGGCTTCTTTTTGGGTGAGGGTTTCGCCCTCTTCGTCGCCGTAGGCAAGGTTGAGGTTTTTATAGTCGAAATTATAACGGCCAATGGTAGTGGGGATACCCGACTTCAGAATGCCGGTGTATTTGGAACGGCGCAGGAAAATGTCGATTTTCAGGAGCAATTCCTCAATACTGAACGGCTTGGTGATATAATCGTCGGCGCCGATGGTAAGACCGTGAATCTTGTCCTGCTTCATACTTTTGGCCGTCAGAAAGATGATCGGCACCTGTTCGTCCCGTTTCCGGATTTCCTGCGCCAGCGTGAAACCATCCACTTCCGGCAACATCACGTCGAGAATACACAGGTCGAATTTCTGACCGGAACGGATGACTTCCATCGCTTTCTGGCCATCCTCGCAATAGGTGACCTGATAGCCGTTGAACTCGAGATTGTCCCGGGTGACGTAACTCAGGCTTTCGTCGTCTTCCACGTAAAAAAGATGCGCTTTTGTCTCGGCCATGGGAAAGTCGGATTTGCGTGTTCTGTTGGATGAATGTTTTCGATAGCGGGCAAACTTAATACTTGTTGGCGGAATGAAGCTTTTATAGGAGGAAAAATTGAGTCCATTCCGGGCCGGGGCCCAAACCAAAGCATTCAAAAAGAGCGAAAATTACCTTTAATAAACACTTTAGGCCACTTTAGACCACGGAAGACCACTTTAGAATTTTTACGAATAGGTTTCTAAAGTAGTCTTCCGTGGACTAAAGTGGCCTAAAGTGTTTGTTAAATCGGCACCCCGGCCGCAATTACTTCTTCATCACAGGCAAAGCCTGGAAGACCCGTCCTTTTTTATCTTCCAGTGTGAGCACGTATGAACCTGCCGGCAGGCCGGCCAGCGAATACTTCTGGCCCGGGTTCGCGGTGTAACGGGCTACTTCGCGGCTATCGAGCGAAAACAGGCGGATGTGCTGCACGGCCTCAGCATTGTTAAGCAGGAAGTAATCGGTAGCCGGATTCGGAAAAAGCTGCACGGTTGCGGCGGGTAAAGGATCTTCGGTATCCGAACTTTCCGGTGTGAACAGGTAGGCAATAACCACCGAATCGGCGGGGTTGTTGTTATTGTACATTTTCAGATGTACCAGACCGGAGGCGCCCGGGATCAGGTCCCAGTTTCTGAAATGCACGAAGATATTACCCGAGCTATCGGGGTCAATATTGAAGGTTTTCGAACTGATGTGAGCCAGGTAACACAAATTAAGATCGCATACCTGGGTTTCACAGCCGGGCGTAATATTAATAATAGTGCGTTCCCATTTGATGGTTTGCACGGCATTGGTCGGGTTGTGGATAACGATATGG
Organism: Thermoanaerobaculia bacterium; assembly: GCA_023151335.1. Classification (GTDB taxonomy): domain Bacteria; phylum Bacteroidota; class Bacteroidia; order Chitinophagales; family Saprospiraceae; genus M3007. The sequence goes on from JAKLJF010000026.1 coordinate 8,868, forward strand.
CCATCTACGTCGTCGTCGCCCTCCGGAAGGATGGTCCAGACCGAAGTGGCGGAAACTTCGAAGGTGGATTGGGCAAAAGCGGCGCTGAAAAGGCCAAGGAAAAGCAGTGAAAGTGTAAGCAAACGTTTCATAGGCTAAATGTCCATTTTTAGCAGGTTTTGTAATAATTTGACAAAGGTACGCCGGTCGGACGGTTCAGGCGCGCTAATTTTGTTGTTAATGAGGCTTTTTTTCGTCGGCTTTATGCCATTAGCAAAAAAACTTATGAGAAAATTATGGGTGCTGGCCTTGGCGCTGATGGTAGGGACGCATATTTCAGCCCAGTTGCCATCGGGTACCATAGCACCGGATTTCACCACCAAAGATATCAAAGGCCAGAGCTGGCGTCTGTACGATTTACTCGACTCGGGAAAAATCGTGGTGCTGGAAATTTCTGCGACCTGGTGTGCGCCCTGCTGGGCCTATCACAACGGCCATGCCATGCACGCTTTTTACGAACAGCACGGGCCCAAAGGCGACGATCGCGCGCGTGTGCTGTTCATCGAAGGCGACCCCAAAACCAATGTAAACTGCCTGAGCGGCCCCGCGGGTTGCAACGATTTTACCCCGGGCAACTGGGTGGCCGGCACTCCCTTTCCGATTATCAACGATGATTCCATTGCCAAAGCGTATCAGATCGAATACTTCCCCACCATTTTTGTGGTCTGTCCCAACCGGAAACTTTACGAAGTAGGCCAGTGGAATGCCGCTGAACTGTGGGAGCAGGCGCAAACCTGTCCGGTAGCCTCCGGAAAAGAAAATGCCGGGATATACGAATTTTCTACCGGCACCTCCTTTCAGGAAATATGCGGGAACCTTGAAGTGGCCCCGGCTTTTTCTTTGATCAACCTGGGTTCGGAAGCCCTGACACAGGCCACACTTGCCCTCGAATGGAACAACAGCACCGTGCAAACCCTCGAATGGAACGGTTACCTGAATGTATATGATGAGGCCAAAATCGCTTTCGATGCCTTGACGCTGACCGATAGCGGGCAACTCTCGGCCCGGCTTTCCTCCGTCAACAACAAACCCGCCGACGATGAACCGGCCAATAATATCCGGGTAAAAAATTTCAGCGCCGCAAAAAATTTCAACAGCCTGAAAGTGCTGCTGCGCATCAAAACCGACCAGTATGGCGCCGAAACCTACTGGGAATTGCGCGACCTGCAGGGCCAGGTGCTGGAAACCGGCGGGAATAAATCCGTCGGCCCGGGCGGCGGCGGCATGTTCACCGGCATACCGGACGGCCCCGGCGCCTATAACGACAATGCCCTCATCCGCGACACCCTGAATCTGCCGGAACCGGGCTGCTATTCCATCCACTTTGTCGATTATTACGGCGACGGTATGTGCTGCGATTATGGCAACGGATACTACCGGCTCTATGATCTCACCGACCTCCAGACTCCCATCCTCACCGGCGGCGATTTCCGCGCCTACGACGACCGGGTGTTCAGCGCAGGGCTGCTGACCGCTACCAGTGAAGCCGCGGACGTCGCGGTATCGGTTCATTTGTTCCCCAATCCGGCCAGCCGGTTCCTGCAGGCGGATTTTTCCCTGGCAGAGGAGGCTTTTGTTTCCATGGATATAGTCAATGTACTGGGCCAAAGCTTGTTCCGTGAATCTGCCGTACAGTTGCCCGCTGGCGAACACTCCAAAAATATTGACGTCGGCCAACTGCCGGAAGGCGTATATTGGTTGCGTCTAAGCGCAAACGGCCAGTGGATCACCCGAAAGTTTGTTGTTCAGCGGCAATAAAGGCTCAGTTTTGATTGTCCAGGAACCGCGTCAGCGTAGATTTGAACGCATCGCCGCCCCGCGCCATCAGGTTGAGGTGTCCGGCCCCCCTTACAATATGAAGTTCCTTCTCGGCAGAGCCCAGGTTGGCAAATATCTGGCGTCCGTACTCCGGACTGATCCGGTCGTCGGCATCGCCGTGGGCCAGCAGGATGGGTTGCCGGATACGCCGGGCTGCTTCTGCCGGCCGGATGGAATCGGGCTCAAACCGCGCCATTTCAGCGGCGCGGGCGATGCCGTCCTCTGAAAACCAGCGCCAGGGGATCTTTAAACGCCGTCGCTGGTAATCGTACACGATAGTGCGGAAATCGGAAAACGTGCTCTGAATAATGCCGAATTGTAAACGCGGTTCGATGGCCAGGGCCTGCAGGGCAATGGCGCCGCCCAGCGAATTGCCCCAAACGCCTACCGGTTCGCCGTTTTTCCGTTGCACAACGAAGTCGGTAATCGCGCTGACGTCGTGTTTTTCAAAATATCCGTAGGTGCAATATTGACCCTCGCTTTCGCCGTGGGCGCGGCCGTCGAACAGCACGGTTTCATAACCTTCTTCCCAAAGCCAGGCGGCCGTTTGTAACCAGTGCTCCTTGCAGCCGCCGACGCCGTGCAGCAGGATCACCACGCTTTTGCCGCTTTCGCCGGGGCGATGTATCCAATAGCCGCGCAGGGTGAGGCTGTCGGCGGTTTTTACCTCTACTTTTTCATAAGGAAGGCCCAGATCGGCCGGCGTCCGGGAAGGATTGAATTTTCTCGGCGTCAGGATCATATAGGGCGCCGAATAATAAACGAGACCGAATGCGCCGGCCAGTAATACAGCAGATACGACGGCAATGCGCCGGAAAGTTTTCGCGTATTTCATGCTTTTAAAGACACGGTTTTTTAACAACAGGTTACCCTTTGCGCCATTGAGGGCGTTTGTTCACAAAAAAGAAAAATCCGGGTGAAAAAGTATTCAACGGGGCGTATTTAAAAAACCGGCCGTTTGCCTTCCGGTTTCCAGCATGGCTTCCAGAACCGCCTGCGCCAGCGCCCGTTTTTGCAACTCCGCCGAATCGAAGTCTTCCTTCCCTTTTTTGACGTGCGCGCTTTTTGTAGCGATGTGGGTAAACGGAATAATGCCCGTCCGGATGTCCATCAGCACCGTTTCACAGGTGGCGAATGCCTTCGATTCTTCTTTTCTGAACACCCGGTACCGCTGAAAAATATCGCTGTGCAAATTATAGATCAGCAGCATATCGGCCTGCAGGCGCACGGCCGATTCCCGCAACTGGTGAATATTGGGATTGACGCCGGTAACAATAGAAGGCAACAAAATGACCTTCTGCACCCGGGAAGCGCCTTTTATGACTTGGGTAAACGTGTCGATCAGTTGCTGCCGCGCTTTCAGGCTTTCTTCGTCGTACCACTGCCGGTATTGTACCCGCGTGCCGCCATAGTGAAACACGGCCAGCCGGACGGTATCCGGAATGTTGATCCTGCCGTCAAGAATCCGGCGGATATCCGCTTCGCTGATGGTACGTTCTTTAAAATCGAACAGCGATTCGGTGACAGAACGGTCGGCAGCCGTTTCCAGGTAACGGTAGCGCGGGGAAGTGCAGGAAGAGGCGCCGGCAAGCAGAACGATCGCGAACAGGGCGCAGGAGAAGGAGTTAAGCATAGTATTTGTTTGATTAGTTTTTGTTTTTTCATAAATAATACTTCGAGCACTTGGCTGTTGGCGTCCTCGCTAACAACACTGACGATCAACCAATTATCAAAAATTGCCCGGAGTATTGATTATTTAAAGAGGGTCAGAATTTCACATTCGAAGCTCCACAAAATTGCCCACCGCCCTGGCCACCCGCTGCCCTTCCATTGCTGCCGACAGGATGCCGCCTGCATAACCCGCTCCTTCGCCACAGGGGAACAAGCCTGCTACCTGCGGGTGCATCAGCGATTCCGGGTCGCGCGGGATTCGTACGGGCGCGCTGGTGCGACTTTCTGTGCCGACTACGATGGCTTCCTGTGTCAGGTAGCCCCGCATCATTTTCCCGAACTGGCTCAGTCCGTCGCGCAGCCGTTTATAAACGAAAGACGGCAACAATTCGTGCACTGGCGCCGGGTGAATACCGGGAATATAGGAAGTCGGCGGCAGGTTGGCCGACAGGCGCCCGGCGAGGAAATCGGGCAGGCGCAGGGCAGGCGCCCGCTGGCTGCCGTCGCCGGCGGCAAACATGCGGCGCTCTACTTCAGCCTGGAATTCGAGGTGGGCGAACACGCCGTGTTTTTGCCAGGGCGCCAGGTCTTCCGCTTCCACGGCCACTACCACGCCCGAATTAGCATAAGGCGAATCGCGCCGGCTCATGCTCATGCCGTTCACCACGATCTCGCCGGGAGCCGTGGCTGCCGGCACGATCAGCCCGCCCGGACACATGCAAAAGGAAAATACGCCCCGCTCCCGAACCTGACAAACGAGGCTGTAGCTGGCAGCGGGCAGGTGTTCGTCGCGCGGGTTCTGGCGGTACTGCACGGCGTCGACCATCGATTGTGGGTGCTCCACGCGTACGCCGAGGGCGAAAGGCTTGGCTTCAATAGCAATGCCCCGCGCGTGCAGCAGGCGGTAAATGTCGCGCGCGGAGTGGCCGGTGGCCAAAATGACGGCATCGGCGGGCCATTCGGCGCTGGCAGGGCTATCGCCGGACTCCACGGCGTGCGTGATCACGCCGGCCATCCGGCCCTCGTGCTGGATAAAATCGGTCACAGCCTGTCCGAAATGAACCTCGCCGCCATAGTGCAGAATGGTTTCGCGGATATTTTGTACCACACCGGGCAGTTTGTTGGAGCCGATGTGCGGGTGGGCCTCGGTGAGGATATCGGGTTTGGCGCCGTGCTCCACCAGGAGGCGCAGAGCTTTGCGCAGGTTGCCGCGTTTGTCGGAGCGGGTGTATAGTTTACCGTCGGAATAAGTGCCGGCGCCGCCTTCGCCGAAACAGTAGTTGGAGTGCGGGTTGACGATGCCGGATTGCTGGATGGCGCGGAGGTCGCGCCGGCGGGCGCGCACATCTTTACCCCGGTCGAGCACCACGGGCTGTATGCCCAGTTCGATGAGTTCAAGCGCGGCAAAGTAGCCGGCCGGGCCTGCCCCCACGATCACAACCCGGCCCCTGCGCCGGTCGACCGGCCTGAAGGCGGAGAGCAGGGCCGGTTCGGGGGTAAATACTTCCCCCGGGCCATATACTTCGGCCCGCACCCGGAATACGGGTTCGCGGCCGCGGGCATCGAGCGAGCTTTTTAAAATTTCGAGGTGGGTGACCTGCGCCGGCGACATACCGCTTTGTTGGGCGGCTTTTTGCCGCAGGCGGGCGGCATGGTGGCGCTCTTCGGGGCGGAGCACGAGTTCGACGAGGATGGGCATGGTACGGTTTGTCCCGTTTTTATCGGGAAAAAAAGATCGTTCAATTCGTTTTTCGCCGCAGCGTTTTCGGCTTGTCGGTTTGTTCGGGCGTCCATTCGGCAGGGTTCCAGTCGTAAATATCCGGCACAAAAACTTTAATGGTCGTTTGCTCCACGCATTTCTTCGGCATGCCGGGCAGTTTGATGTCTTCGCGCTTGCGCACTTTGGTAAAAATCCGAAGCGCGTCGGTCGTCTTTTCCGAGTCAAAGGCATATCGCCCCTGTTCGATGAGGTAATTGACAATTTCCGGCGAGGCGTCCCATACCTGGATGTTGGCCTCTGTGAGGATACTGCTGCCCGCCCAGACGTGCAGCTCAGGGTACGTGTAGCCGACAATATCCAGGGTAACGGTTTGGATGGAATCCACTTCGAACACCTGGTATACCGTGCGCTCCATTTGGGCGGAAGCCCGGAGGGCAAACAGGCTCAGACAACAAAAAATGATCGGCTTATAACTCATGGTTTTGCAGTTTGGAGGCGTAAAGATAATTTAAAAAGGCTACTGGTTAGAAGCTTAGAGGGTTTCTGGTTGGCAAGTAACCAGAAACCCTCTAAGCTTCTAACCAGTAACCCGTTAAATTATTTCTTCATCTCCGCCATAGCCGTCGGGCTGTGCATTTCGACCTGTAAATCCTTCGGTACAAAAATGATGTAGGACACGTTTTCTTTGATCTCCTCACCTTTCACCCGTACCACTTTGGCCAGGTTGGGCGCGGTGATGATCAGTGATTCGTCCGTAGTTTGTGCGCTCAGATTGTATCTTCCCACGTTTGCCAGTTGATCGAGCATGGAAACATTGCCGGAAGGCAGGCTGACGATAATTTCCATCCGGATGGTCGGGTTGTTCCACACTTTCAGGTCGATGGTGCCGGGTAAGTCGAGTTTGATACGCGTTTTCCCCTCCGTGTTAAAAGCCTTGGTAAAGGTTTTTTCTGTGGTCTGAGCGAATGCGCTGAGCGCGAACGTCAGGAGGAGTGCGAGTGATACAATACGTGATGACATGACGAACCTCCTTTTTTTGTTGCTTCAAATGAAAGTATTTTTTTCGGGAGAAGCAAGTTTTTTGTGAAATTAAATTTTTATTTTTAAAAGTATTTAGAAACGCGGGCGTTTTTTAGCAAATTGGACGGCAAGGCAAACCCGGAGTTTAACATGCGTTTACCGTAACTTTGCCGTTATTTGAAAGGACGAAAAAAAACGGTCAAACGCTGGGATACCCCGGCTACCTTAATAAAACTTTAACCCCCCGGAATATCCGGTGGGGCATTGCTACTTGATCATGCGCC
>JAKLJF010000026.1:15429-17930 GCA_023151335.1 Thermoanaerobaculia bacterium
ACTTATTTTCGTATTGCTGTTGTCAGTTCAGTTAGCCACCCTGAACGCCCAACGCGCCCTGCTTCAGTCTGGCCCCATGCTTGGCTATGTCGATATGAAAGAAGCGCTTTTATGGGCTCAGACAACGCAAGCGGCTTCCGTGCATTTTGAATACTGGGACAAGGAAAGCCCCGAAACAAAATACCTGACGGAAAAAGTCCGGACAGAAAAAAACACGGGTTACACTGCCAAATGCGTCGCCGACCAGGTGGAGCCCGGCAAAATGTACTCTTACCAATTGTATATCAACGACATACAAGTATCGCTGCTTTATCCCACCGAATTTAAAACGCAGGCGCTGTGGCAATGGCGCACCGATCCGCCGGCTTTTTCCCTGGCGACCGGCAGTTGCGCCTATATCAATGAACCACCCTACGACCGCCCGGGCACGCCTTACGGCAGCAACTACGGTATCTTTACCCAAATTGCAGCCCAGAAACCCGATCTCATGCTGTGGCTGGGCGACAACGTATATTACCGCGAGCCGGACTGGACTACCCGTACCGGTATGCTGCACCGCTATACCCACGATCGGTCTCTGCCCGAATTACAACCATTACTCGCCTCCACACAGCATTATGCTATATGGGATGACCATGATTTCGGACCCAATGACAGCGACGGCACCTGGGTGCACAAAGAAACCGCCTGGGAAGTTTTTAAAGCCTTTTGGGGTAATCCCACCTTCGGCGTAAACGGTCAAAAAGGATGCACGACCTGGTTTCAATACGCGGATATGGACTTTTTTTTGCTGGACGACCGTTATTTCCGGACGCCCAATTACTGCAAGTCCTGTGAGCGCACCATGCTGGGCAAAGCGCAGCGGGAATGGCTCCTGGCCGCGCTCACGGCCAGCCGGGCGCCATTCAAAATCGTGGCCATTGGCGCGCAGGTGCTCACACCCGTTAAAAAACACGAACGCTACAGCAACCTGTTCGAGGCAGAACGCGACAGCATACTGGCCCACATCGAAAAAGAGAATATCAAAGGCGTCATTTTTCTTACCGGCGACGTTCATTTCACCGAAATGAATGCCCTGAAAAACGCCCGCGGCAACTGGGTGTACGACCTGACCACTTCGCCGCTAACCTCCGGCGTTAACCCCTCCGGCCTTTCGGAAACCAATGAACTTCGGGTAGAAGGTACCGCGGTGGCGCAACATAATTTTTCCCTGCTGCGCTTCAGCGGCCCCCGTACAGCCCGGCAACTGGACATCACCGTCTTTGGCGCCGACGGAAAAATCCTGTGGAACAAGACTATCGGCGCCGACGGCGAAATCAAAAAATAAGCCGTACTTTGCCGTAAACAAATTTTTCATGCTAATCCCCGATACCTAACCTGTACAACCATGAGTTCATATAATCCGGTTGGCGTAATTGGCGCCGGAAGTTTTGGCACAGCCATTGCAAATGCCCTGGCGCATAATGTGGAAGTATTGCTGTTCAGCCGGAAACAGGAAACCGTCGAAGAGATCAACCGCACGCGTTTCCATCTTGGCGTGGCTCTGTCGCACCGGATAACGGCCACCAACGACCTGGCCGAACTGGCACGTCAGTGCACGCTGATCTTCCCTATTGTACCTTCTACCAGCTTTCGCCGGATGATGCAGGCGTTGGCGCCTTATTTGCGTCCGCACCATATCGTGATCCACGGCACGAAAGGATTTGATCTGAAAGATATGGAAGAAGACGACCTGAATACGCCCGGCGTGATCGTGACCAGAAACCAGGTGCGTACCATGAGCGAAGTGGTGCGGGAAGAAAGCAACGTGGTACGGGTCGGGAGTCTTTCCGGGCCGAACCTCGCCGCGGAGATCATGGCCGGCCAGCCGGCAGCGACCCTGGTAGGAAGCCGTTTCAGAGAAGTGATCCAGGCCGGGCAAGCAGCGCTCAACAGCAGGCATTTCCGCGTGTTTGGGTCATACGACATTTTGGGCGCCGAACTGGCAGGCGCGCTGAAGAATATCATTGCACTGGGCTCCGGCGTTTTGGGCGGCCTGGGACTGGGCCGGAACATCCAGGGCCTCCTGATCGCGCGGGGATTGGCCGAAATGGTGTATTTCGGAAAATCGCTCGGCGCATCCAGTCAGGCCTTTATCGGTGTGGCGGGTATCGGCGACCTGGTGGCCACCGCGACGAGTATCAACAGCCGGAACTACACCTTTGGCACACGCCTTGCCAAAGGCGAAACGGCACAGCAAATCCGCGAGACAATGCCCGAACTGGCCGAAGGCGTCCGCACCCTGCGGATCGCCCGTCAGCTGGCCCGGCAATACAAATTACACGTCCCCATTACCACAACTTTACATGCCGTGGTGTTCGAAGACCTGGCCATAGAAAAAGCCCTGGAATACCTGATGACGTATCCATACGCGGTGGATGTTGATTTTTTTTAGGGTTTAAGGGGTTTAACGGGTTTAACGGGTTGAGCGGGTTTAACGGGTTGAGCGGGTTTAACGGGTT
>JAKLJF010000270.1:0-292 GCA_023151335.1 Thermoanaerobaculia bacterium
TAGCCATCGTGCCAACCCGCTCGATTTCTTCGGGTGTGAGCAATCCACATTCCAGGATCAGTTTGGACGTCCGGCCCCGCATGTGCGTGGCGCGGGCGATGCTGTCGATATCGTGATGGACATGGTTCCAGTTCTGGCTTTTTATCGCCGCGATATTGACAACGGCATCGATATCGTCCACACCTTCATCCACGGCGCGTTTGATTTCTTCACTTTTTGCTGCAATGGCCACGTATCCCATCGGAAAACCAACCACGGTGGCTACCCGTATTTTAGTATCCTCGCCCAAAAC
>JAKLJF010000270.1:364-6607 GCA_023151335.1 Thermoanaerobaculia bacterium
GTTTGGCGTCGCGCACGTAAAACGGCGGAATGCAAACGGCGGCAAACTGGTATTGCAGGGCTTCTTCGCAAAGGCGGCGCACATCCTGCAAGGTACAATCCGGTTTCAGCAGCGTGTGTTCAATAACTCCGGCTAATTCTGGCATCAGATTTCAAGAATGAATTTTGCGGCGCCAAAAATAGGACGCCCCGAGGCATAAGCAGAAAGATAATCTTGTTAAAATAGTAAATTGCCTCAAATAGATAAACGGTATCCGGCATCTGAACCGGCAGGATCAAAAAAAGCAAGCCTTCCCGCATGGTTCAACACGGGAAGGCTTAACGCTCTCATTTCGTTTTCCAATGCAAATATAATAGTTAAGTCCTTCAATCTTGCTTAAAATCTGCTTATAATTTTGTAATAAGATGGGCACTTAACATTTGAACCGCAAACTTTGGCGATAATTCGCCGAACAGGCCATGATTTCCACATATCTTGTTAGTCATTTTGCCTTTATTAAACTTTATGTTTTGAAACCTCTTTTACCCGTCTGAATCTTTCCCTATCTTTGCGCATTTCGCGATCCCGCCAACCAAACTGTTTTCCATACTGTTTATCCGCACATGATGGCCAAGTCAAAAACACAAAAACCACCGCAACGGGCAGCCGGCGCTTCAGACGCTCCCATGCCGCCCGAATCGGCTTTTTCACAGGAGTTTATCGAGGTCGTTGGCGCGCGCGTACACAATCTGAAAAACGTGGACGTCCGTATTCCCCGAAACAAGCTGGTGGTCATTACAGGTGTGAGCGGTTCGGGTAAAAGTTCCCTGGCTTTCGATACGATCTATGCAGAGGGACAAAGAAGGTTTATGGAAACCCTGTCCAGTTATGCGCGCCAGTTTATCGGCGAAATGGAGCGACCCGACGTGGAGCAGATCAACGGCCTCAGCCCCGTCATCAGTATCGAGCAAAAAACGACCGGACGAAATCCCCGTTCCACGGTAGGCACCGTCACGGAGGTGTACGATTTTCTGCGCCTGTTGTTTGCGCGCGCCGGAGAAGCATACTCCTACGTGACGGGCGAAAAAATGGTGAAATTCACCGAAGAGCAAATCGTTCAACATATTTCGGAGCATTATGCCGGCCAGAAAATCATCCTGCTGGCCCCGGTAGTGCGCTCCAGAAAAGGTCACTACCGGGAATTGTTCGAACAAATCCGCAAACAAGGCTATACAAAAGTCAGGGTAGACGGTGAGATCATCGACATCACTCCCGGCATGCAGGTGGACCGCTATAAGATTCACGACATCGAGATCGTGGTGGACCGCCTGAAAGCCGGTGAAGAACACCGCGAACGGCTCAATGATTCCGTAAAAACGGCGCTGCGCCTGGGCGATGGCATGATGCAGGTAGCCGGTCACGACGCCGAACCCGAGGCTGCCGCGGGTGGAAGTGGAATTTATTCCAAACGCCTGATGTGCCCGGTATCCGGCATTTCATACGAAGAGCCATCGCCCAATACTTTTTCTTTTAACTCCCCTTACGGCATGTGCCCGCATTGCAAGGGCCTGGGAGAGATTCACGAAGTGGATATGGCCAGGGTAATGCCCAACAACACCAAAAGTATCAACGAGGTAGCCATTGTACCCCTGGGCGAAGTACGGGAGAATTTTACCTTCAAACAGCTGCGCGCCATCGCCAAAAAGTATAAGTTTTCCTTTTCCACCCCGGTGAAAGATATCCCCGAAGAGGCCCTGAACATCATGCTGTATGGCGGTGACGAAACCTTCGACGTCACCATGACCTGGGGCGGCGACGAATGGAGCTACAACCTGGCCGCCGAAGGTATTGTCAATATGCTCAAACGCTGGTACGTGGACAGTTCCAGCGAAAAAATACGCCAATGGGCCGAAGATTTTATGACCGTGGCCGTCTGCCCAGAATGTAACGGTTCCCGGCTGAAAAAGGAAAGCCTCTGGTTTAAAGTCGCCGATAAAAATATAGCCGAACTGGCCGAACTCGACCTCAGCCAACTGTACCAATGGATTCAAAACGCAGATAACTCCATGAGCGATCGCCAGCGGGCCATCGCCAGGGACGTATTGAAAGAAATCCGCTTCCGCCTGCATTTTTTGCTCCAGGTCGGGCTCGACTACCTGGCCCTCAACCGCCCGGCGCGCACCCTCTCCGGCGGCGAAAGCCAGCGCATCCGCCTGGCCACGCAGATCGGCTCCCAACTCACCGGTATCACTTATATCCTCGACGAGCCGAGCATCGGCCTGCACCAACGCGACAACCACCGCCTGATCGACGCGCTCAAAAACCTGCGCGATATTGGCAACACCGTGCTCGTGGTGGAACACGACCGCGATATCATGCTCGAATCAGACTACCTCATCGACCTCGGCCCCGGCGCCGGCAAACTCGGCGGCGAAGTGGTAGACATCGGCGCACCGGCCGAATACATGCGCAACAGCACGCTTACCTCCGACTATCTCAGCGGACGCCGCAGGATCAAAATTCCCAAAGCCCGCCGGCCCGGGTCAGGCCAGCACCTGATTCTATCCGGCGCAACCGGTCATAATTTAAAAGATGTAACGCTGCGCCTGCCGCTGGGCACTTTGGTGTGCATTACCGGCGTGAGCGGCTCCGGCAAGTCCAGCCTCATCAATGAAACGCTGTATCCCATCCTGCAGCAACATTTTTACAAAAGCCTTAAACGCCCGCTGCCCTACCGGCAAATAGCGGGTCTCGAACTGGTGGACAAAGTCATCGAGATCGACCAAAGCCCTATCGGCCGTACGCCGCGTTCCAATCCTGCCACCTACACCAACGTATTCGGCGACATCCGGAAATTGTTTGCCGATACGCCGGAAGCCAAAATCCGGGGTTATGCGCCCGGCCGTTTCTCCTTCAACGTAAAGGGCGGACGCTGTGAAGTGTGCGAAGGCGGCGGCATGCGCGTCATTGAAATGAACTTCCTGCCCGACGTATCGGTGCCCTGCGAACGCTGCATGGGCCGCCGCTACAACCGCGAAACCCTCGAAGTGCTGTACAAAGGCAAAAGCGTCAGCGACGTGCTCGACATGACCATCGACGAGGCCGTCGTATTCTTCGAGCCCATCCCGGCCATATTCCGCAAATTGAAAACCCTTCAGGACGTCGGCCTGGGCTACATCACCCTTGGCCAGCAGGCCACCACCCTCAGCGGCGGCGAAGCCCAACGCGTGAAACTGGCCGAAGAACTCAGCAAAAAAGACACCGGCCGCACCGTCTACATCCTCGACGAACCCACCACCGGACTGCATTTTGAAGACATCCGTCACCTGCTGGCCGTGTTGAATAAACTCGTCGAAAAAGGTAACACCGTCATCGTCATCGAACACAACCTCGACGTGATCAAAATGGCCGACTATATCGTGGACATCGGCCCCGAAGGCGGCGCCGGCGGTGGTACCATCGTGTGCGCTGGCCCCCCGGAAACAGTGGCCAAAGAGCCGAAGAGCTGGACGGGGCAGTTTTTGAAAAATGAGTTGGGCTGAGTATTTTCCAGAAAATTAACACAGCATAAAAATGTGAAAATCAGTTTTTTAAATTAAAAAACTGATGCCTTTATTCAAAAAAATATAACCATCCAAATGCTATTTTTGTCCTTTACAAATGCTGCAACTCCCTGCATCTTTGTACTGTCAATGCGAGAGAATGAGACGAAAAAGAAAAGCGGCTGGAAGCGTTGACCTAAGACAACGACTTTTCATGAGAGATTATAGGACCGGGCCGCGACGCAAACGAGTGTCGCGGCCCGGGCTGTTTTGAGGGAGAATTTCCCCAGGGTAAGTTTTAAAGCGTGTATAGTTCACGCCAAGGCAACACCTCGACATCACTCCTTTTTTGTGGCTCATTTCCAGCGTAAAGTACGAAATTTTTGCCTTCGGAATGCTGCGCGGCCGCTCTCAGGAATTGTATGCCTTTGAAAAATTGAGCCGTGGGTGTGAAACTGTATTTTGCTTCCAGCAGGTGCATTTCCCCACCTTCCCGGATTAAAAAGTCCACCTCATTGCCATTAGAATCCCGCCAAAAGTAGATAGAAGCCGGCCTGAAGACGTTGAAGCGGTTTTTCATCAATTCTGCCGCTACCATATTCTCAAAAAGGCTTCCTTTGGCATGATACTGCCCGATTTGAGCGGCTTCGTTCAAATCCAGCAAATGGCACAACAAGCCGGTATCGTAAAAATAGAGCTTGGGTGATTTGACAATCCGCTTTGAAAAGTTTTCAAAATAAGGTTGCATTTGAAAGGCGATGAACCCGGCTTCCAGGATATTCAGCCATTTTTTTAAAGTGGGTTGAGAAATGCCCGTCTCAATAGCCAGCGACTGGTAATTCAGCGTCTGCCCGACTCTGCCGGCGCAAAGCCGCAGAAAGTTCCGGAATGTGCCGAGGTCCGCAATATTGGCAACGCTCCTGACATCGCGTTCGAGATAGGTTTCCAGATAAGAGGGGAAATAGGCGGCAGGATGAATGTCGCGCTGGAAGAGCGCCGGATAACCACCCCGAAAAATAGCTGCTTCCGGATTTTCAGCTAACAAACCAGGCGTATGGCCGCGCAATTCCAGATGGCTCAGGGGCAAGAGTTTGAATATGGCCACCCTTCCTGCGAGCGATTGCGCCACGTTGTCTGCCAGGAGGAAATTCTGCGAACCGGACAGGATGTACTTGCCCATTTCCCGGTCTTCGTCGGCACGGACTTGCAGATAAGAAAACAGTTGCGGTACGCGCTGGGCCTCATCCAAAATGACTTTACCGGTGTATTGCCGCAGAAAACCGACGGGATCGCTCGCGGCAAACTCGCGGTTGGCGGCAAATTCGAGATTGACATACTGGTAATCCGCAAACATCTCACGCAGCAGGGTCGTTTTGCCTGCCTGCCGGGGACCCGTAACCAATAAAATCGGAAATTTGGTCAACATTTCCCGGATGGAGGTCTCGAGCTGTCGTGCAATCATGGGCCGTTTTTATGCAAAATTAAAAAATGATTTTTAATTTTACATAATTTTTGATTGGTTTATTGTCTGGTATAAAAAAGTGCGCGTGTGCGGCAATTACAAGCGAAGCACCCGCTGCGTCGCCGCTGCCTTCCCATCCGACACCCGCACCAAAAATACAGCCGGAATGTCGTTAAGGTTCAAGCCCTCTATGACGTTGGAGGCCGTTTTTTCTTTTTCAAAAACCTGTAACACCCGCCCGTCCAAACCCAGGATTTCAAATTTGACCGTGCCGAAAAAGTCGTTTTCCAGCAAAACTTGGAGCGGCTGGCCGTCGGGCAAGGGGTTGGGGAACACCCTGAAGAACGAAGCCTCATCAGCCGAAAACGTGCTGACTGTGCAAGCCGCCAATACCTCCGCCACCGAATTGCAGCCGGATTCGTTGGCGCCGATAGTGGCCGCGCCGCCGTCTTCGAGGTACGCACAAATGTTGGGCTGCGCGCAACCCGAAAGCGCCGCCGATTCCGTTAGTTCGAGATGTTGAAGCATCGAAAAATCCAGAAGCCCGATACCGCTCAGGTCGGTCAGTGCGTCGTTGTTCCGCAGAATGATATTCCCCTGCAAGGCGGATTTCACGCCTGCCAATGCGTGCAGGTATTTCAAAACGGGGAGCATTTGCAGGCTAAGGCTGCCGCCAAGGTGGTTCAGCGAATCCAGCCCGTCGAGGTTTTGCAGGGCGGGCGCATCGTACATCCGGATGCTGCCGCCGATGTATTTCAGGCTGTTCAGACCGCCAAAATCTTGCAGCACGGCGTTTTTAAAAAGATTAAAATCGCCGCCGAGGCTGTCCAGATTTTGGAGCCCTCCCAGATTTTGGAGCGATGTCGTTTCGATTTCGAGATTTCCCCGGATGATTTCCAGATTGGCAAAACCGTTCAGGTTTTCAATCGGCGCGGCGCCCGGCAGCGTGCTTTGCCGAAGCGTGACCGCGCCTTCGATGACCCGGCAGGTCGGGTAAGTCAACGGAAAAAGGTCAATCTGGCTCTGTTTGGTGTAAAAAATCTCATTCGGGCAGGGCAGAGGCGTGGTGGCGCAGGTACCCGGATTGTCGAAAACCACCTCCCGGACAATGTTCGTGTCGAGTTGGTCGCGCAGGAGCAGCGTCACCTGGCCCGACGCGGCGGCACTGCCCTCAGGCAGCAAAAACACCTCCGGGAAGGTGTAAAAGCCGGTGTTTGTTTGATCGAACGTGCTCGCCGGCAATCCGAGGCTGGAGTTCAG
>JAKLJF010000270.1:6617-6929 GCA_023151335.1 Thermoanaerobaculia bacterium
CTTTCAAATGGGCGATGCCGATACCGGGCGGCGCGGCGGGCGAGCAGGCGCCCACGCCCGGTTTTTGAAACACCTTTTTCAAACCGGGATTGCCCAGGTCGCGGAACGACTGCAACGAATACACATTCAAACCCGCCGAACCGGGCTGCAGCGCGTAGGTCGCCGGCACTCCATAATGGAAGGTGTCGAGCGGGTTTTGGGCCACTTCGTCGAAAAGCACGAACTGCCCCGAGGCTGCCGCGTCGCCGATAGGCACGACGTTGAACCGCAGCACTTCGCGGTCGTCGGTAGCATCGAGCGGGGTGCCGTTGT
>JAKLJF010000271.1:0-2135 GCA_023151335.1 Thermoanaerobaculia bacterium
TGTTTACAATAGTTTGGATGGCGATCGGCGCCTTGGTTTGGATCGCGATCCGGAAAGCGCCGTCGTAAAAAGGGGCCAACAGTTCATTGGTGCGATTGCGCCCGCCTTCAGGGTAGATAAAAATACTCCAGCCTTCGGCCAGTTGTTGTTTCAGTTCCACCACACTGCGGGCGCGGCTCATGGCACTGCTGCGATCTACGGAAAGGCACATTTTTTTTACCACCCAACCGAAAACGGGCACTTTATGCAGTTCCTGTTTGGCCAGAAAGCGGAAAACGCCCGGAAAGGCCGCGGCATTGACGATAAAATCCAGCGCCGAACTGTGGTTTCCGATAATAACGTAGGAGGTGGAGGGAGCCAGATTTTCGCGGCCCACGACGTTCAAACGCACCCCGATCAGGCTTAGAAATGTGGGCGTAAATATGTGATGCAGAAAATGAATATTCCGGCGTAAAGCCTTTGGCCCGGGGGAGAACAACATATTCAGCAGTATCACAGGCATGGTGATCGCCATCATGATCAGAAACAGCGTTACCGCGTAAATGGCCCAAAGATTCCGGAAAAGCCGCATATACCTTTTTTAGCGGCGCAAAGGTAGCCAAAATCTTGTCAATCTCCTGTAAAAGTCAATCGCGGGCCTGCCTCAGGCCGTAATCACCCCGACTTCGGCCACCGCCGCGTTTTTGATGTATTCCTGCCGGAATACTTCCGGGGACATGCCGGTGTATTTTTTGAAAAACCGGGTGAAATAGGCGTTGTCCTCAAAATTCAGCATATCGGCAATTTGGGAAATGGTGTAATCTGAATTGACCAGCAGCCGTTTGGCTTCCAGCACCACCCGGTCGCGGATCAGTTCGCCGGCGGGTTTGCCGACCACGGAATTAACCAACGCATTGAGGTGGTTAGGGGTAATGTACAACATTTCGGCATAATCGCGCGGCAGCCGCTTTTCGCGGTAATGTTCCTCTATCAGCCGTTCGAAATTGCGCAGAACCACCCGTTGATGCCGCGACATGCCGGCCACCGTTTCCAAAGGCAACTGCCGCGACAAGGTTACCATGAGTTGCAACAACATGCCCCGCAACATTTCATGCTTGAACACATGCTCGGACTGGAATTCGCGCAGCATTTTTTCCAGCAATGCCTGCACTTCGCTGCAACATTCCGCTTCCAGTAAAACGGCGGGACTGGAACTGACCGAATTGAACAGGGGAAATTCCTGCACAAAATTCGGGTTGTGACAAATGGCCGTAAAAAAACTTTCGTTGAAATTGAGGATATAGCCCTCCGTCCCCGGTTCGAAATTCCAGGTATGAATTTGACCCGGCCCCATGGCATACACCTGATGGGGTTTCACCTGAAATTGCTGAAAATCAATGGAGTGCGTGCCGCCGCCCTCGGTAAACAACACGATTTGATAAAACGCGTGCCGGTGCGGAAACTGAATATTCGGGTTGGCCTGTAAAAAATCACCGATCCTGGTGATCAGGAATTCGGTGACGCACTGGTCAGTTCCCAGCAGATTACAGATACTGTAGGTCGGAATTTTTTTATTCATAACAAATCAATCCGGGCGGGAAAGATAGCGCTTGCCCTGTCTTTATGCCGTGCCTTTCAGAATTTTATTCCAGTACATCCACGGCAATACGCGTTTTTTCAACTGATACATTGTCCAGCGCTCTTTACTTTGGTCGAAGGGGAATGTCTCCATCGGTTGGTTGTCGTAGTCGAATTCGGCCAAAACCAGTTTGCCATAACCAGTGATCAGCGGGCAGGAACCGTAGCCCGTGTATTTTGCGTCGGCAGGTTTGCCATAATTGATCTGGCTGAGCAATTGTTGCACCAGCACCGGCGCCTGCTTGCGCACGGCTGCACCTGTCTTGGCGTTCGGCGTGCTGGAAGCATCGCCAATAGAATAAACATTTGGGTAACGGTTGTGTTGCAAGGTAAATTTATCCACGTCCACCCAACCGAACGGACTGCCGGGAACCGCCAGCGGGCTGTTTTTGATAAAATCAGGCGCGCTCATCGGCGGCGTTATGTGGATCATGTCATAGTTGGTCGTCACCTGCTCTACCACTTTACCTTCTTTGTATACATCGAAAACGGCTTCTTTGCTATCGGGCTTCACTTCT
>JAKLJF010000271.1:2145-6926 GCA_023151335.1 Thermoanaerobaculia bacterium
TATTTGGGTATTCCAAAGATAACGCCGCCGCCGGAGTAGAAATGCACTTCCACGTCGCCGAGTACGCCGTGTTTGCGCCAGTAATCGGCAGCCAGGTAAGTAATTTTTTGCGGGGCGCCGCCACACTTGATAGGGGTGTTGGGATTGGTAAATATAGCCTTACCCTTCTTCAGGTTCTTCAGCAACTCGAAGGTATAGGGCGCCGATTGAAAGAGATAGTTGGAAGTAATACCGTTTTTGCCGACATTGCCTTCCAGCCCTTTGATCTTTTTCCAGTCGAGCTGAATACCCGGGCACACCACGAGGTAATCATACGTATAGCGGTTGCCGGGGGCAGTCACCACGGCGTTTTTTTCCGGCTCAAAGGAAGCGGCAGCTTCCCTGATCCAGCTGACTTGTTCCGGCATTACCTCCGCTTCGCCGCGTACCGTATCGTTTATATCGAATACCCCGCCGGCAACGAGCGTCCAGGCAGGTTGGTAGTAGTGTTTTTCCGAGGGATCAAGAATGGCAATATCCAGTTTGGAATTTTTGCGCAGCAATTGGGCAGCCAGTGAAATACCTGCATTCCCCCCGCCTACGATCAGGATTTGATAATGTTGTTTCATCGCACAGTTGATTTATCTGGCACAAAGATCACCGGAAAGACGATCAGAAATTAGGACGACTCAACGCGGTTGTTGCACTAATTATCGATTCTGCTTTTCCTGGCCCTTCAATTGCGCTTTTTCGATGGCCTTCGGGTCGTATTTCACGTTTATGTTGATCCACATCAGCCGGGATATCCGGAATATGTATACAAAATTGACGACGAGAAATACGATCAGCAGACCGAATGCCGCGGTTTGGCTCCACCCCAGAATCCAGTGAAACAAGGCGACAAACAGCAGGCAAAACCATCCAGTCCAGATGTAGGAAATGAACATGGCGCCATAGTAGTAGCCCGGTTCGGGAAAATAATTGAGCTGACATTTCGGACAGCGCTGGAGCATGTCGAAGGGCTTGACAAACGACCAACTGCCCGTTTCAAACGTTTCGCCTTCGTGACAACGCGGACATTTCAGGGCAAATACGCTGTACAACTTGGAGCCTTTTTTAAAAAGCGGCATAGATAGATGTATAATGAGGGTGGATGATGGCAAAAGTACGAATTTACCACTACTCCCTCACATCGGCCGTCTTTAGAAAAGACTCCAGCGTACGCGTCAGGTCGGTGGCGGAAAGTACGCCGGAGCGCCGCCAGACGGGTTTGCCGTTTTGGAACAGGATCAGCGTGGGCACCGACATCACGTTGTAACTGGAAGCGATCATCGGGTTGCGGTCAACGTCCAGTTTGTATATGGTAGCGCGGTCGCCAATGCGTTTTTTTACATCTTCGAGAATGGGCGCCAGCATACGGCAGGGGCCGCACCATTCGGCGGAAAAATCGACAAGCACAGGTTTGTCGGAACGGATCATTTCAGAGAAAGTCATAAGTATTCCTTTTTTGAGCCACAAAGTTCGCCGCGGCTGTCAGACTGTTGTTAGGACGGAAAAACGCATTTGTTGCACTTTTTAATGAACCGCCTTGTAAAAAGCATTATTGACCAATCTCACTTACCTTTATGATCCCGCTCATCCGGGCAGCCCTGTGACCCGCCCGACTTTTGACGCGCAAAAAGCAAAAACAACCGCTCCATGCGTAAAGCGACTACCCTGCCCCATGCCAAACCGGCGCCTGGCGCCACGCTCCACTGCTACCATTGCCATGAGGTATGTCCCGACGACCGGCTGCACATCGAGGACAAATATTTCTGTTGCACCGGCTGCCAAACGGTGTATGAGATACTCAACACGCACGACCTGTGCCAGTTTTACAACCTGGATGAAAAGCCGGGGCTTTCCCAAAAAGCGCGACGCGACGCCCGTTCCTACGCCTGGCTGGACGATACGGAAGTCCAACAGCGCCTGATCCAGTTCTCCGACGGCACTACGACCAAAGTAACTTTCTATTTGCCGGCCATGCACTGCGCATCGTGTATCTGGCTGCTGGAACACCTGTACAAACTGGACGCCGGCGTCGTTCATTCCAAGGTCAATTTCCTGAAAAAAGAAGTGACCATACATTTCGAAGAATCGAAAACCAGTTTGCGGCACCTGGCCGCCCTGTTGGCCAGCATCGGCTATCCGCCGGAAATCAACCTGGGCGATCTGAACGAAGGCGCCGCGACAAAAGCGGTAGACCGCTCCCTGTATTATAAAATAGGCGTGGCGGGTTTTGCCTTCGGCAATATTATGTTGCTCAGTTTCCCGGAATACCTGGGTCTGGAAAAAGAACTCGAAGCCTGGTTTTTCGGCGTATTCGGCTATCTGAATCTCCTGCTGGCCATCCCGGTACTGGTGTACAGCGGGCGCGATTATTTTATTTCCGCCTGGAACGGCCTGCGGAACAAACACCTCAACATCGACGTGCCCCTGGCACTGGGCATGGCCATGTTGTTCGGCCGTTCGGCCTGGGAGATCATCGGCGGCACCGGCGCGGGTTATATGGACTCCTTTGCCGGTCTGGTATTTTTCCTGCTGACAGGCCGCTGGTTCCAGCAAAAAACTTACCATCAGCTGTCTTTTGAACGCGATTACAAATCCTATTTCCCGGTAGCCGCTTCGCGAAAAAACAGCGATGGCGCCGAAACTGCCACGCCGGTGAATCGCCTGGAACCCGGCGACATCATCGTGGTGCGCAACGGCGAACTCATTCCCGCCGACGGCATCCTGCTGCGGGGCGATGCCCGCGTGGATTACAGCTTTGTGACCGGCGAAGCCAACCCCGTTGCCGTGAGCAGCGGCGAGCGCATCTATGCCGGCGGCAAACAAAACGGCGAAACCATCGAGATCAGCCTGACGCGGCGGGTGAACACCAGTTACCTGACGCAGTTGTGGAACGACGAAGCGTTTAAGGCCAAAGTAAAAGGACACGCCAGCCTGCTGGCCGACCGGGCCGGACGTTATTTTACGGCGGTAATTCTCGGCGTCGCCGGCCTGTCGTTTTTATACTGGGCGCCCGGCGATATCGGGAAAGCGGTCAATGCGTTTACGGCGGTACTGATCATTGCCTGCCCCTGCGCGGTGGCCTTGTCTATCCCATTTACCATGGGTAATGTGTTGCGGATTCTGGGCCGCAACCGGTTTTATGTGAAAAACACCAATGTGCTGGAGGCTTTTTCCACCGTGACCGCCGTGGTGTTCGATAAAACCGGGACCATTACCAACCTGTCGCAAAACGCCGTTCATTTTTCAGGCCGGCGGCTCACAGGCGGAGACCAGATCGCGCTCAAATCGCTGGCTTACCAGAGCAGCCACCCCTTGAGCCGGCAAATCGTGGAATCGATGCCGGAAGTACCCGTTGCGCCGCTGGACGGATTTGTGGAAATACCGGGCAAAGGCTTATCCGGCAGGGTTTCGGGGAGATTTGTTCGTTTGGGCTCCGCGGCATTTATCCGGGAAGAAAAAGAAGATCAAAAAGGCGTATTCGCCGAAATCGACGGCGATGTGTACGGCTATTTTGACATAAAAAGCTACTACCGGGAAGGTTTGCCGGAAGTTTTGACCCATTTCCGGCAACAAAATGCCGGCGCCACCCTGCTTTCCGGCGATAACGACCGCGAACAGGACGCCCTGACGGCTTATTTTAAAGAACCCGGCGCCCTGCGTTTTCATCAAAGTCCGCAGGACAAACTCGATTTTGTAAAAAACCTGCAACAAGCGGGGAAAAAAGTGCTGATGCTGGGCGACGGCCTCAACGACGCCGGCGCCTTGCGGCAAAGCGATGTAGGCATAGTGGTGGCCGAAAACACCAACAACTTTACCCCGGCATGCGACGCGATCCTGCATGCCGAAGAATTTCACCGCCTGCCGAAATTCCTCAACCTGGCCCATTGGGGTATCACCACCGTAAACCGGGCGTATTTACTGGCAGCCTGCTACAACGTGGTGGGGCTGAGTTATGCCGTCAGCGGTACCTTATCGCCCGTGGTAGCGGCTATCTTAATGCCGTTGAGCTCTGTTACGATCGTGCTGTTTGGATTTGGCATGAGCCATTGGAAGGCGTGGAGGCTGGGATTGCTTTAAAGCGCATTGACCAATATCCAATTCCCCCCCGTATCAATCTTTTCTCCTTCGGGAAAGACGTTTTTAAAAGTATCTTCAAAAAAGCGTTGGGTCGAAACAATGTTACGATGGGCGTTATACAGCCGGTTATACAAAATAAGACCATTGGGTCGCAGGTGTTCGGCGCAGGCTTCGAGGAAAGCGACCGTTTCAAACTGTTCCGGGGTGCGGTCGTCTTCAAAAATATCGACTACGATCATATCGTACTGCTCTTCCGTTACCTGTAGAAAGATACCTGCATCGGCGGTCACGACATCCACCGGGCTTTTTAGTCGCGAAAGGGTATATCTGGCGGCCAGTCCGGCCACGGTTTCATCCCATTCCACGGCGGTGTAACGATATGCCCGGTCGTAAATTTTTTCCAGGATATACGGTACGCTGCCCAGGCCGAGGCCCAGGATCAACACGTCTTCGACAGGCCGCTTTTCCAGGTCGAGCGCCCCGAAGGCAATCGTAAAATTGTGGTAGAGGTCGTCCCAGGAATAAATGGCGTTGCCGCTCAGCAGCTGGAGCCGCCCCCGGTCGAGCATCACCGCGAGTTCGGGATTCTGTTCGGAGGCGGCCGTTTCCAGCGTGAGCGGCACCACGTGGGACACCCATTTTTTCCACAAAGGGATATGCATCAATTATTTTTC
>JAKLJF010000272.1:0-6600 GCA_023151335.1 Thermoanaerobaculia bacterium
TCGGCGGCGGGCTGCCGCTGCCGGTGAAAAATGCGTTGAAGTATTTTGAGGAGGAATTGGGGGGGTATTTCAGGTGAAAGACCGTTTATATTTGTACCAATTAAATCATGGGGTATGCTTAACTTAGCCGACATCATTACTATCTCGCCGGACATTCAAAGCGGCACGCCCGTCTTTGCCAGGACTCGCGTTCCGGTGAAAATTTTGTTTGATTACCTTAAAAACGGCGACACCATAGCGGAGTTTTTGAACGATTACCCCTCGGTGAAGCGGGAACAGGTGGTACAGCTAATCGAACTGTTGGAAAAACACTATGCCCTGACCGCCAATGAAGAAAGTATTGCTTGACGAAAATCTGCCCGTCCGCTGGCTAAATTACTGACAGCAGAGGATGTCACAGTAATTTCCGTACATGATATGGGCTGGGCAGAAAAGAAAAATGGCGACTTGATTCGGTCAATGGTTCAGGAAGGATTTGAGTATTTGCTTACAGCGGATAAAAATTTACAAAATCAACAAAATTTGGAAAATTATCCAATTAAGTTGATCGTCCTGCGGATTTTTGACAACCGGTTCAAGACCTTGACGCCGTTTGTCGACTTCCTCCGCCAAAGAATCCAACAGGCCGATTCAACAATCAGGATTTTGGAAATTGACATGAGAAATCTGGAAGCGAAATGAAACCTGCAAATAAATCGAGCAGCTTAGCGTCAGAAGAAAATGATAATCTGGTAAAAGCGCTCGAAGTCGGCCCCCTCTGCGCCCTCGGCAGCGGGCTGCCGCTGCCGGTGAAAAATGCGCTGAAGTATTTTGAAGGGGAACTGGGGGGGTATTTCAGGTGAGGGATTGTTTAAATTTGTATCAATGCAACGTCTCTTCTTCATCTCCGGCTTGGGCGCAAACGAACGCGCCTTTTCCCGAATGGGAGAAGTGGGTTGCGAAAAAATAATGATCAAATGGATTCCGAATGATGAAAACGAAACTTTAAAAGAATATGCGCTGCGTTTGATAAACCGGTACGAAATAAAAAACCAAGACCTTGTTGCGGGACTTTCTTTTGGCGGATTGCTGGCCCAGAAAATTTCAGCCATAACCGGACAGCAAAAGGTGATCCTGATCTCCGGCTTCCGGGATAAAAACGATCTGAAATTTCCTTTCCGGCAGGCCTTGTATACCGGATTGTACAGGTTGCTTCCACCTGCCAGAGTTCCATACGTTGATGCCATGGTGGCCAACATACTGAATTCCGGGACGGCGGAGAGCAAAACGGTTTTAAAGGAAATGGTACGATCTACGGACTACCGGCTGATGAAATGGTCGTTGGAACAAATTGCAAATACCGGCGATAATACAGATAATGACTTAGTATTGCACAATATTTTGGGAGATCGCGACAGAATTGTACATCTTTGGAAAAATGATACGACTTATGTGGTAAATGGCGGAAGCCATTTTATGGTGTATGACAGGGCAGAAGCGGTGACCGGGATAATTCGTGAGATTTTAAAAATTGAAAAATAACCGCCCCGGGATAACTGACTCCAATCACTCAATCACTCAATCACTCAATGATATGGGTTCCGGAAAATTTGCCTACATCGACAACAAACCCTTCGACATCCGCGACGGCGAAACCATTCTCTCTTTCCTGCGCCGCCACCTGGGCCAGGACAGCGTGCCTACCCTCTGCGACGCGCCCAACCTCGAGCCTTTCGGCGCCTGCCGGGTGTGCAGCGTGGATGTGGCCCTCTCGCCCGACGGGCCGGCCAAAACCATGGCCAGCTGCCATACGCCGATGATGGAGAACTACTATATTTTTCCGGACTCGTCGCGGGTGCAGAAACTGCGCAAAAACATCATCGAACTGGTGCTCACCGACCACCCGCTCGACTGCCTCACCTGCGAGGTGAATGGCAACTGCGAACTGCAGGATGTGGCTGCCCGCGTCGGCATCCGCAAGGTGCGCTACCCGGAGGGCAAAACCCACCTCGACCGGCAAAAAGACCTCAGCCACCCTTACATGACTTCCGACCTGAGCAAGTGCATCAACTGCGGCCGCTGCGTGCGCGCCTGCGACGAGGTGCAGGGCCAGTTTGTACTCAGTTTTGCCGGGCGTGGGTTTGAAAGCCGTATCGTCAAAGGGCTGGATACCAGTTTCTTCGAGTCGGACTGTGTGAGTTGCGGCGCCTGCGCGCAGGCCTGCCCCACCTCGGCTATTTCCGACGTGTTTGAATCTAAATCCATCGCCGTCGATCAGAAAGTACGCACGGTATGCACCTATTGCGGCGTGGGCTGCAACCTCGAAGTGGCCATCGACGCCGGCAAAGTGAAATCCATACAGGCGCCCTACGATGCCGAGGTGAACCAGGGCCACACCTGTCTGAAGGGCCGCTTTGCCTTCTCTTTCTACGACCACCCAGACCGCCTGCGCAGCCCCCTTATCCGCCGCAACGGCCAACTGGAAACCGCCACCTGGGACGAAGCCTACGACTACATCGCCGAAAAACTCACGACCATCAAAAACCAGCATGGCCCCGATTTCATCGCCGGCATCTCCTCCGCGCGTTGCACCAACGAGGAGAACTACCTGATGCAAAAATTCCTGCGCGCAGTGATCGGCACCAACAACATCGACAGCTGTGCCCGCGTGTGCCACTCGCCCACGGCTTTGGGTATGCAGCGCACCTTCGGCACCGGCGCCGCCACCAACTCCATCGAAGACCTGAAATACACCAAATGCCTGCTGGTAATCGGCGCCAACCCCACCGACGCTCACCCCGTGACCGGCGCCAAGATAAAACAGGCGGCTATGAAGGGCATCCCGACCATCGTGATCGACCCGCGCCGCACCGAAATCGTCAAATACGCCACGCATCACCTCCAGTTGCGCCCCGGTACCAACGTGCCGGTGTTGCAGATGATGCTGTATTACATCCTGAAGGAAGGGCTGGAAGACAAGAACTTTATCGAGAGCCGTACCGAGGGCTACGAAGGCTTCCGCGAGCAGATCCTGGGCCTCGACATCGATAAACTCGAACTGGCCTGCGGTGTCGACCGCAATCTCGTGCGCGAAGCCGCCATCACCTACGCCACAGCCGAAGCCGCCATGGAATTCCACGGCCTGGGCGTCACGGAACACTCGCAGGGCACGCTCACCGTAATGCTCATTGCCGACCTGGCCATGATCACCGGCAACATCGGCAAACGCGGCGCCGGCGTAAATCCGCTCCGCGGTCAGAACAACGTCCAGGGCGCCGCCGACATGGGTTGCCAACCCCACCAGGGCGCCGGCTACCTCGACGTGACCAACCCGGAAATCCACCAAAAATACGAACTGTTCTACGGCGCCAAACTGCCCCTGCATATCGGCTACAAAATTCCGCAGATGTATGAAGCCTCGCTCAACGACCGGCTCAAAGCGATGTGGGTGATGGGCGAAGACCTGGTGCAAACCGATCCGAATACCAATAAAGTGGTGGCCGCACTGGAAAAACTCGACCTGCTCGTGGTACAGGAACTGTTCTTCACCGAAACCTGCAAATATGCCCACGTGGTGCTGCCCGGCGCTTCTTTCCTTGAAAAAAGCGGCACCTTCACCAACGGCGAACGCCGTATCCAGCGGGTGAACAAGGTGGTGGAACCGCTCGAAGGAACCAAACCCGACGGCCAGATCGTGGCAGACATCATGAACCGTATGGGCTACGCCCAACCCGACTACGACCCGGACACCCTCCTGAAGGAAATCGCCCAGATCGTGCCCTTCTTCGCCGGCGTCAAATGGGACGAACTCGGCGAAAACGGCAAACAATGGCCCGTCAAACCCGACGGCGCCGACACCGACATGCTGCACACCGAAACCTTCAAACGCGGCCTCGGCAAGTTCATCTACGACGATTTCCAGGAATCCCGCGAAACGCTGGCCCACGGCAAGGACTATCCCTATATCCTCACCACCAACCGCGAACTGGAACACTACAATTGCGGCACCATGACCCGCCGAACCCGCAACGTGCAGATCCTGACCGAAGACGTGCTGCTCATCCATCCCGACGACGCGGCGAAACACTTCATCGCCGACGGCGACATGGTGTGTATCGAGTCGCCGCGCGGCAAAGTGGACGTAAAAGCCCGGCTCACCGACGAGGTGCGGCCCGGCGTGCTGAGCACCACCTTCCACTTCCCGGAATTGCAGATCAACGTGGTGACCTCGTCGGAGAGCGACAAGGATGCGTTGTGTCCGGAGTATAAGGTGGTGGCGGTTAGGATACGGAAGAGTAAGGGGAAATTTAGGGAGATGGCTTAAGATGTAGAGGCTATTTGACTTTCAGGAAGAAAATATATAGAAGATATATGTCTTGGCCTAAAGAAGTAAGAGATGAAGTCTTAATCAAAAGTGGAAGGCATTGTTGTATTTGTCATAAATTTTGTGGACTTAAAATTGAGTTGCATCACATAAAATTGAAATCTGAGGGGGGGGAGGATTCAATAGATAACTGTATACCTGAGGTGGTCCCCTGTCAATCAGCCATTGGGCCAACACTTATCCATTTCACAATTTCCGGTCAATTATCACCCCACTGCATACTCCGAAAACGCCCGGTACTCCGGTGGCAACACTCCCAGAACAATATCCGATTTCGGAATACCTCGCGCGACAAGATCATCGTCCACTTCAATCTCGGTCAAATTCTCCTGAATCCATACTTTACTTTCCCGAATTTCCAGATGGATCGGAACGCTATGGATATGCCCTTGGTCAGTCCAGCCGTAATATACAACCAAAAAGTGATTGCCGGTTTGGTCCAAAATAGCCTTCACTTCTTCCGATGGGTAATGTGGCCAATCCTTGGTGAGGGTTAGGAGGTAATTGGTAAGAATATTCCTATATTTCGTTACTTTATCCATCGCGTTAATTTACAATTCTTTGGGTCAAAAATAAGGATTTTTATGGCATATTCGACCAATGCGTCGCTTAATAAATCCAAATCTTCAATTTCTTGCATGATTTTATGGGGTATGGCAAGGAATAATTTTCGATCCGGTTCTTGCCCATTAAGCCCCAAACGATACATCAGATATTGGCCAATTGCCCTGTGGAATTCATTTATAACGCTTGCGCGCAAAAAACTTTTTACTTCCACGGCAATTTTTTCTCCATTTCTTTCCGCAGTAAAAATTCGTTCTGCTCCAAGATCAATTGGAATACCTACTTTTTTCCCGTTTCGTCGTGTCGTGTTAATGTTGTAGGGATCGTGGGTGATTTTCCAACCTTCATTTTCTAATGCTGTTCTGACGCAGTTGTGAAGTAGGTCTTTAGCCATAATTTAGTATTTTAAAACGGTTACCTTTCGAGGGTTGTTTATTTTAAAACACAAAAAAAATATACTAATTACCCAAATAAAAAACAAAATGTTTTTAATTATCTAAAACCGTTGATACAACTCCTGTTGTGCTTTCAGGTGAAAAAAGCCATCCGAAGATACAGAAACGAATCCACTAAATAATTATTAAACCTGCTTAATTTGCCCGGAAATTCACCAATGTCATCGCGCACCATGTCCAAATTCACCCAATTCCTTATCAACGAAGTCACCAACCTCGCCGTGGGTTATCTCGCCGGCCTGACGGCCTCCAATCTTGTATCGCGGTATTTTGTCAAAAAAGGCCTGGTCAACCTGTGGGGCCTGACGGCCAAACGGGAAGCCGTGAGCAAGGATGCCTACGAGTGGCTCATGTTTATAGCCTCCTATCTCATCGGCCTGATCGTGATGCTGGCGGTGAGTTATGCAATGAAAAAGATCCGTACGCCGGAACAAGCGGCCAACCAGGCCTGAAGCGCGCTGCCTCAGGATTTATCCACAAGCCGGTAGGCCGCCTCATTGTACCGGTCTCCCACATTCGGGTATTTGTCCAGTACTGCCTGTAAAGCCCGCAGGTCGGCGTCGGTGAGGTGGATATCCGCGGCGGCGGCATTTTCCCGCAAATATTTCAACTTCTTGGTGCCGGGAATGGGGATGATGTGCTCGCCTTGCGCCAGCAGCCAGGCCAGGGATAATTGCGCGGCCGTGCAACCCTTTTCTTTTGCAATGGCGGCGATGCCGTGTGCGAGGTTCGTATTGTTTTCCTGGTAAGTTTTCTGATAACGGGGCAAGGTCAGGCGGAAATCATTGGATGGCAGTTCGTCGATGTTCAGCGTATCGGTCACCAGACCCCGGGCCAGCGGACTGAACGCCACGAAGGTGATGTCCAATTCTTTGCAAACCGGCAGAATTTCTTTTTCCACCCCTCGCGTGAGCAGGGAATACTCGCTTTGCAGCGCGCTGATCGGGTGTACGGCATGCGCTTTGCGAATGCTGTTGGCCGAGGCCTCGGAGAGGCCCAGAAAACGCACCTTGCCGGCCTGCACCAGTTCGGCCATGGCGCCTACCATTTCCTCCACCGGTACGTTGGGGTCGATGCGGTGGGCATAGTACAGGTCGATCACGTCGGTTTTCAGGCGTTTCAGGCTGCGTTCCACGGCCAGTTTCAGGTAAGCCGGCGAACAATCCAGTCCGCCGGGTTTGCCGTCGTCATAGGCGCGAAAGCCGAATTTGGTGGCAA
>JAKLJF010000272.1:6610-6860 GCA_023151335.1 Thermoanaerobaculia bacterium
CGTTGGCGTATATATCGGCGGTGTCCCAAAAGTTGATGCCCAGTTCGATGGCTTCTTCCAGCACCTTCAGGCCTTCGGCTTCGTCGGGTACGCCGTAGCCGTGGTTGATGACCATGCAGCCGAGGCCGATGGCGGAGAGGGGGACATTAGTGTTCGCGAGTGTGCGGTATTGCATAATAAGATAGTTCTACTTTGCGGCCACGTTCATCGCGCGTTCCAATCCGATGGTGGCAAACGCTTTGATGGTTTC
>JAKLJF010000273.1:0-404 GCA_023151335.1 Thermoanaerobaculia bacterium
CAGGTCGGCCTCGTTGGAGGTGACGGCGTGGGCGAACTCGTGGCCGACGATGTCCACCGTATTCCAGTCGTCGTTGGCCGTACCGTCGGTGCCGTTGTCGCCGAAGCGCAGGATCTGGGCGCCGGGACTCCAGCTGGCGTTGCTCCAGTTGCGCGTGCCGTTGGCGCCGATAAAACCGGCCTGGTTATAGCCGTTAATGTTGGCGCCGGCGTTGTTGTAGCTGTTGCGGCCGAAGGTGTTGAGGAAATACTGCCAGGATTGCCGCAAGCCGAAAAAGGTCTGGATGGCAGAAGTTTGCCCCTGCCAGTTGTTGTCGGCGTCGGTGTACTCGGTGGAAAACGCCGTGGAAGCGGAGTCCTGCGCGTTGAACACATGAATATTCGGCGCCTGGCAATCGTCGAGCA
>JAKLJF010000273.1:414-6857 GCA_023151335.1 Thermoanaerobaculia bacterium
ATGAAGTTCATGCCGGACTGATCGGTGGATATATTGACCGTTCCGTTCCAGGTGGTGACTCCGGTGCCGGCGTCGCAGTGAATATCGAGCGGCAAGCGTTTCAACGCTTCGCCCGTTGCGGCGTCCAGCCATACGCGTTCGGACTGGCCGTCGGCGGTGTGGAGGTCGAATGTCCAGGCCAGGCGGAGGCCGTCCGATTGCAGCCATACCAGTTTGCCTTCGGGGTAAAAGGTGGCGTTGGGGTCGTCGTTGCGGGTTTTCAGGTCATCCTCTGCTTTTTTATCCAGCCAGAGGAATTGTTGAGTCGGCGCCAGTTTCATGACTTGGTCGAGCGCGTCGGTTTCACGGAGCACTTTTGGCGGTTCCACCATTTCGGTTCCGTTGTACAGGTTGCCGTTGGCGGTGGCGACGCGGCCATCCGTTTCGTGCAACACGTAAGTGGCGCCTTCTACCGGGTAACCTTTGTGGTATTGTTGAAAGCGGTGGTGGGTCATGCCCAATTCGTCGGTATTGGAGCGGAGCAGGCGGAACTCGTCGCGGGGCGAGAGACCAAGCGCCGTGCGGCTTTTTTCAAAAAAATTGCGCGGGGAGAGCTTGACGTCGTCGCGAATTTTGAGCCAGCGGAGCGAGCTGCCCGGCTGGGCCAGCGCTGCCCAGGCCTGCCGGCTGATGCTGTCGGCGATTTGCCCGAACACCGCTGTCTGCTGCCCGGCCGTGTATAGCGCGAGCAAAAGGATCCATTTTTTCATGGTTTGGTGATTTTGCGGTGAAGGGTGGGTTAGCGTTGGCAATCCTGCAATTCGGCTTTCAGGGTGTCGAGCTGTTTTTGCTGGCTGATGAGCAGCAGGGTGAGTTCTTCCACTTTTTCCAGCAACACACGGTTCATTTCGCCCAGTTCGATACCGCCGTTGGCAGCGACTGTTGCCGCGGAGGGCACACCGGGCAGGTGTTTGTTGGTTTGGATGAATTGTTCCCATTCGTTCAGGTCGGGCATGGGGTAGTTGGCCTCGAATACGTAGTCGGGCCAGCTGGGTTGCAGCGCTACTTTTACTTCTGTGGCGATGATGCTGCCGTCTACGTATACCGTGTGGCTGCCCGGAGTGCTGGGCGGATTACCAACGATGAGGCGGCCGTTGACGCGGGCGTCGTTGCCGACGGTGGCGTCGTTATTGACCGTCAGATTGGTACCAACCGTTGCCGTAGTATTTACAGCCAACGCCGCCCCGATGTTAGCGTTGTTGGACACAACCAGGGAGTTGCCCACGGCTGTATTCCCGCTTACCGCGAGGTTGCCGGCGACTGAGGTGTTTCCGCCCAGGCGGGTGCTGCCGTTCACATCGAGTTTGGCCGCAGGGGTGGTGGTGGCGATACCCACGTTGGTACCGTCGTCCCACAACTGGCTGTCGCCCAGTTTGCTGGGTTCGGTGAATTTGGCCACGCGGTTGGGGGTGCCGTTGATGTCTTCGCTGGTGAGCAGTTTTTCCCAGGGGCCGGCCCAGTTGGCGGCATTTGCGGCTTCCTTGCGGTGGTAGATACCGCCGGTATTGAAGAACAACTGGTGGTCGGTGGCGCCGGGGACGTTGATGGTTGGCGCCAGGGTGAGCAGGCCGCCGCGCGCGGCATTGGGCGCCACGAGGTCGAGGCCGGATTTGTTTTCAAAATAGGCTTCTTCAAGGTAAGTGTCGGGTCCGGGGTTGCCGGGGTTTTCGTCCATGTGCAGGCGACCGAAAAAATCGCCGCTGGTGTGGGTGTTGCCCACCACGTCGAGGTTGAAGCCGGGCGTGATGGTGCCGATACCGACCAGGCCGTCGGCCGTGATAACCATGCGGTCGATGAGGGCGGGTGCGCCGGTTTGGAAGATCAGGTTGGCCGGCAGGTTATTGCCGTTTACCGGGCCGGTGGCAAAGGAGCGGATGGACACGCCGGTGCGGATGGTGTTGACGGCGGCCAGGGCGTTGAATTTAATTTCTCCGAGCATGTCGAACTGGACCACCGGTTCGGCGCCATTGGGGCCGCTGTTGTGTTTGTACAGGATAAACTCGGGTTTGGTACCACTGACTTGGGCAAAGGTCCGGTTCAGGGAAAAGCCGATAAGGCTCAACAGGAGGGAGAGTAAATAAGGGGCATGCAGCTTTCTCATAGGTAACTGTTTGTGGGTTTGGAGAATGGTTTGAATTGAAAGTTTGTACTGACTAAGTCGTGCCGGCGGAATTTTTGTCAATTTGAGCCCTCATGGCAGGATTGGAGCACGGATGACACGGGCTCGACTTCGGCTCGCACGCGGATTTTCGCGGATTTGATCCCAACCAACGGGCAGGCCAAACATTCGGACAGTACAGCAATATTTCCGCTCAAAAAATAAATGAAAAAGGGTATGCTTTTTGAAGTAAGTTACATCTACTCAAATTTCTATCCTTATACGCATGAGCCAGCTGGAAACCATTGTTGCCGGATTCAAATCACAAATCGGCGAAGGAATCGAACCGGCGCTCAAATTCCTGGAGCAACATTTGAACCCTGAATCGCCCCGGTTCGATGATTTTATACAAATAAAAAGCCGGTACAACAGCCTGCAGCGCGAGTTGCTCCTCGGCACTATCGATCAGAACACATACAACCAGTGGCGAAACAGCCTGAGCCAGGCCCTGTTGCTGTTTTCCGGTGAACTGACGGAAGACGACCTCAGGGCAGATGTAAAAGAGGATGATCCCCGCGAAGATAAAAGGGGCGATATCTTGTATTATATCCCTGATCGAATGTTATTGAACCGGGAAGAAAAATGCGCAGTCCGTTTGGCGTGGATGCAGGAAACTATCTTGCGCGATTGGACCGCGCGGGAGGAGGATGTACGAAAAGAAATCCGCATGGCAGACATTATGGCGGTAGAGCTGTTGAATCTGGACGAGCGAAATCCCTTTCAGATCCGCGCCTTGAGCGAAGCGGTGCAGTTTGTCGATAATGATGATTATACGGAATGGGTTTTTTACGTGAAACCATTGATGGAGGGCGAATTTGCCCTTGTCTTGCGCGTATCGGTGATTGAAATTATCCGGGAAAAGGAATACAGGAAGGATATCGTGCTGGAAGAGCGGGTACAGGTGCAAACACAGGAAATGCCGCAACAGGTGCCATCTTCGTTCAAACCTGCGCACGCCTCCCTAACGCTTGGTAATGCAGCCCCGGAAAGCCGAAGCAACACCTCTCCCTCAGCGGCTGCTGCCGCACCCTCGGCAAGGCAGGCAGGCTCCGACCAACCGACTGCCAAGGCGCAACAATCGGTTGTCAAAACTGCCGGACAGTCTGTTATCCGGCAGGTTATTATTGGTCTGGCAGCCTCTGTTTCACTGATCATTACCTTTACATTGGGTCTGTCGTACTACCAGGAGGCGCAGGCCTGGAAAAAAGCCCGGCAGTGCGGCCGGCCGCCATGCGCCAAAGCCTACCTGGAACAATACCCCGATGGCCGTTATAAGGATGAAGCATTCATCTTACTGTCCGATACAATTTTGCTGAAAAAAGACAGCATAGCAGTGATGCCGCTGACGGAACCGCCTGCCGTTGATTCGACCCCGGCAGTTGATAAGGACGGCCTCGTCATTTTTCCCGAAGACACGGTGGCATTCTCACTGGAAGCCTGGGAGAAAATGCAGACAAGGGCATCCCGAAAGCCCAAACCCCGGCCTGATGCGAAATCGTCGGCTGCGCCGGAAACAGAATCGAACGATACCGATCTGCCCGGGCAAGTGGTAAAATTGAACGTGCAGGAATTCCCAATCTTTCAAAGCGATACCGGTTTGCTGAATTTCCGTTTCCTGAAATTCAACACCAATAAGGAAGGCTTTGCCGTGTTGCACAATTTGAACGGCAACTTGTTTCGCCCTGGTCAGCATATTGAGTTTGTCACTTCGGGAGGGAAGGTTCATCGCAGTTCGGTTCAATATGTGGCTGTAGATCCGTACCGGGGAAATGTACCAAGGAATTCCCGTGCATATTTCCGGCTCGATGTGGGAACCGTCGAGGCCTTTGCCACTAAAAAAGTAACCCAGATACGGGTGGTCAACCCCGTTACTCAAATCACGGATATTTATCCAACCACGCGAAAAACGCAACAGGAACTCAACCGGCGTACAAAAGCAGCATTGGAAGAGGTGAAAAAAATATAAACAACCAGCAATCATTTAATGCGCCAACATTCAAATGATTGCCAGTTGTTTTATATCTAAACTCACTTATTGTTGTAATGCGGCACAAAAGTATTTCCGTCAGGGACTACCCGGCTTAGAACCGGCTTATATGTGTATTAGAATTTCCTTAAAGCAAAAAAGTGGTTGCGGCAAACTTTAATTTTCTACGAAATACATATCAATCTCTCCTTTGTTTTTGGCGGCTATTTTGCCGCGGTATTTACAAGGGAAGTACTCTTTGATCACTTTGTGCACCTCTCCCGAAATATTGATCTTTCCGCCTTCACCGGCCGCTTCGATACGGGAGGCAATGTTGACCGTGTCGCCCCAAATGTCGAAAGCAAATTTTTTGGAACCTACCACGCCGGCCACTACCGGTCCGCGGTGAATACCGATCCGGGCTTCGAAGACGGGTTGTTTTTGCGCTTTGCGTTCGGCGTTCCAGGCGGCCAGCCAGTTTTGCATTTCGAGGGCGGCTTGCACCATGTCGCGCAACTGGCTGCCCTGGCCGTCGGGCAGTCCCCCGGCCACCATATAGGCGTCGCCGATGGTTTTAATTTTTTCCAGGTTGTATTTGGCAATGATCTCATCGAAGGCCTGGAAACAGGTATCCAGTTCGTTGACCAATTGCTGCGGCGTGAGTTTTTCAGCGATGGTACTGAATCCCACGAAATCGGCGAATAAAACACTGACGTCTTCAAAATACCGGGCGCTGGTTTTACCCTGTTTTTTCAATTCTTCGGCCACCAGGGCGGGCAGGATATTCAGCAGTAATTTCTCCGAACGTTCCTGTTCGGCACGGATCATTTTGTTTTTTTCAGACAGTACGCGTGCATTCTGGCGGGCGCGGATAAAGCTGTACCCGGTACCTCCTGCCAGCAGTAACATAGCAACCAATGCGGCAAAGTAGAAATTGCGTTTGCTTTCCGATTCCCGCAGTGCCAGTTCGGCATTGGCCATATTGAGCGCGGTAAGGCTTGCCTGGTTTTTCACCGAGTCGAGGATAAAGCGTTGTTGCATAAAGGCCAGCGCCGTTTTGGCCTGGTCTTCGTTCATCTTGTCGATCTGGGCTTTATAGGCGGCCTGCTCGGCTTGCAGCGCGGCAAACTGGCGTTCGTATTCCAGGCGCTGTTTGGCGGGAATTTGCTGGGCACCCAGTTTCTGGTTGATCTGCTGTTCCAACGCCTCCATTTCTTTCTCAAATACTTCCTGGGTCAGCGGTTTTTCGACAACCGGCGGCGGCGGTGGAAGAGGCTCCGTGATATCATTGAGGCGGGCTATCTGGGTCTCGATTTCGGCTACTTCGGAACTGCGCCCGGCGCGTTCGGCGATCTGGCGCAGCTGGCGCAGGTTATCGAGTATCAGCGTTTTATTGGGTTTCCCCATGGCGCGGGATATCTGGATGCTTTGCCGGAATTTTCCGGCAGCCTTGTCTTTGCCAAACAAACCGCGCTTGCCGGTGGCGGCCAATACTTTGCCTTCCCGGTTGAGCGCTTCGGCCTGCCAGCCAGCGGCATTGAGCCGGCGGGCAAAGTCGGATGCTTCCTGGGCGAATGTCGCGGCTTTGTCGTATTGACCTGCACTCAGATAGGCGTCGGTCAGTTCGATCAGTTTTTCAATGCGCTGTGTGCCTGCCAGACCGCGCATCTCATTTTCCAGTTGTTGCAAATCTACCTCCTGGCAGCCAGGTTCAAGGGGAAACGCCGCCACGAGTGCGACGATCAGGATGACAAAGTATGTTTTCATTACTTGCGCAGTATGCTTCTTTTTCGCGAGGGAGCAAATATAGCGCCAATATTTGAAGTTTGGAGTTTGAAGTTTGGAGTTTGGAGTATGTTTGGCTGATGATGAATGAAGCGACAAGGGGTTTTATCCGGGAACATTTAAGCGACGATGTTGCACGGTTGTTACTTTCCGCTCAACGTTATCCGGGAGTAGATATGCCCGTGGCCGCGGCGCAAATCCGGGCTTTGCAAAAAGTGCGCGACAAAATTCCGGCGTGGTACCGCCCGGATCTGACTTTCCCGCCATTGGTGTCGGTCGAACAGGCGTCCTCGGAACAAACCGCGCGGTTCAAGGCCAGCCTGGTTTCCGGCAGCCTGATGGCCGACCTGAGCGGCGGCATGGGTGTGGACGCGTATTTTTTTGCCCGACGATTTGAAAGAGCCGTATACGTGGAACGAAACCCGGAGCTGGCCGCGCTGGCCCATATCAATTTTGCCACACTGGGCGTCCACAACATCGAGGTGGTCAACAGCG
>JAKLJF010000274.1 GCA_023151335.1 Thermoanaerobaculia bacterium
AAAATCCAATGGATACATCGGGCTGGTTTTTCTTGTATTTCAGGGCTTTGTCCAGCAGGTTGCGGAATGCATTGCCAATGTGAAAGGTGTCGCCCTGAATGGTGCAGACCGGTGCGTGGCTTTCAATATTCACTTTGGCGCCGCGTTCCTGCATTTGCAGTTCCATGCCGGCTACTACCTCCTGGGCCAGGTTTTTCAGGTCGACCGGCGTTTTTTGCAACTGGTAATCGCCTTTTTCCAGACCGGCCAGGTACAGTACATTTTCCACCTGGTGGGTCAGCTGGGCGCATTCGCGCCGGATGATCCGGAGATACGGATTGTCATCGAGGGCCGGACTTTTCCGGGCCATCATATGACCGGCAAGGCGGATATTGGTCAGCGGGGTGCGGAATTCGTGGGTCATGTGGTTGAAAAAATCGCGGTTGCGGTCGCTGAGCCGTTTCTGCCGCAACAAGTGATAGGTGGCCAGGCCGAAAATGATGCAGATAAACAGGAGAATGGCCACCGATGCGGCGATCATAAAACCCATTTTGTGTAGATAATAACCGGTTTTCCCTTCAAAAACCAATTGCAGCAGGTGGTCGTCGTCGGCTAGAAGGGGTTGTAGCGAACAGGAAAACGGCACGGCATCGGAGCAGGACGAGGTGTCTTTTTGGGTCACCTGAACTTTGTAAGGCAGGTCGATCTGATAAAAATGCAAGGCTTCGGCCAGCGCGGCTTCCACACCTGGTTTTTGGAACATTTTTTCCAGGTCCTGTTGCTCACAAACCACGTTACCGTTCATGGAGCAACAGGCGCGCAGGCTGTCGGAGCAGGCCTGGTTCTCGGCAATCTTCTCCACGGTGGAGCAAAGCGCCATATTGACCCGGTTGTTGAACTGTTCGTCCAGCAGCTTCCGGGAGTGTTGCATCCAGACCACCTGAAAACCGATCAGCGCCAATATAGCCAGCGCTGCCGCCGCGATAAGCCAGGATATATGGTTTATTTTCATCGTTTTTGCATTTACGGGTACAAAAAACCGGCTTTTATCAGGGATCAAAAACCTTTTAACAGGCGCTTAACAAGTGGCTAACGGCTGAAAAACAAGGTTGGGCCGGGGGGTGCCGCACCTTTGCACCGTTGTCAGGCAAACAGTACCTTTCAACCCGTTAACCCGGCGGATCCGGGGCAACCTAAAATTTTTATTCCTGCATCATGAAACAAATTCTGCTGTTTTCCGCCGTTCTCTTCATCGGATTGCTCTGCACCTGCGACCTGTGCGCTCAAAGCTGCCAACCCAATCCTGCCTGTAAAATTGTTTGTTCATCGGCCAGTGCCGGCATCCAAAAAGACGCGGCTACTACAACCCAGGCCGGCGTGGTGCATGCCGTGACCGTGAATCAACCGGCTGCCGTTGCCGGTCATGCTGCTAAAAAAGCCGAATGCGACCCGACGAAATGCGACCCTACAAAGTGTGATCCTACGAAATGCGACCCGACGAAATGCGACCCGACTGCCTGCGATCCTTCTAAATGTATTCCGGTCAATTGTTCGGGTGAAGCCAAAGCCAAAAGCATGCGGATTTAGGGGTAACAACCTAAAAGTGGTTTATTTTAACGTGCGTTTTGGATAGCCTGCAAACAACCCTACCCCTCTACAGGGTGAAATCCGAAGCAGGGTTGTTTGCAGGTTATCCAAAACTCACGTTAAACAATGATTTTCTCCATCAGCTCGAATTCCAGGAACCGCGACGGCGTACCGAATTTTGCCGGCGCGTCATAAGCCTGCCGCTCGCCGGTGAGGCGATAACCCCTGCGCTCATACCATGCAACCAGTTCATGCCGCCCGGAAAGTACGCGAAAATACACTGCGCGACACTGCTCCGAGGCGGCATGATCTTCTGCAGCCTGCATCAGTAGTTTGCCAATCCCGGCAGTTTGCCGTTCCGGGGTAACGGTCAGCATACCCAGGTACATCCGGTCGCCGCGTTTTTCCAGATAGACGCAACCGACCAACCCGCTTCCTTCTTCGCGGCATTGCAGGATGACCGCGTTTTCCTTTTCCATCAGTTCCCGCAGGTTCTCTGCATCGGTTCGCAACTCGCCGGCGAGCAGGTCGGCTTCGGTGGTCCAGCCTTTCCGGGACGCTTCGCCCCGATAAGCGCTGTTGACCAACAGGAGCAACTCCGGGATATCGCTGTGCGTGGCAACGCTTATCGTAAACATATATGTATGTTCTCCGAACTACCGTTTCACGAAACGTGTTGTCCAGACACTGTTATCTTTCTGAAAATGAATAAAATATACCCCCGGCGCAAAATCGCGCACTGGCAACAGGGTTTGCCCGCCCGGTGTGGTCAGAGACTGCATCAGTTGGCCGGCAGTTGTAAATATTTGGATACGATCGAACTCCAGGCTGGTTTGAATACGCAATAATTCCCCCGCAGGGTTCGGGCTGATGTGCACCTGTCCGCTAAAATCCACGGTCTGGGTTTTTACCAGCGTGCTGATGTCTTCCTTATAACGTGGGGCGATCTGGTATCCGCCGGTGTACGGGAGGCTGGAATCGAATTGGCCGCCAATACCCGTGA
This sequence comes from Thermoanaerobaculia bacterium, assembly GCA_023151335.1. GTDB lineage: Bacteria > Bacteroidota > Bacteroidia > Chitinophagales > Saprospiraceae > M3007. Next base: position 2,570 of record JAKLJF010000274.1, read on the forward strand.
GGTCGAAGGGCGCCGGCGGGGCCGCTTCGTTGAACAGGTTGATGTCGTTATCGATGCGCACCTGAATGGTATCGAAAGGGTGATCGTCAGACACCATAAATACGCTGAATCCGGTGCCTGTGCCGGTAAGCCATTGGGCGGGGTCCACGTAACGCAGGTTTTTGATCCGGATCAGGGCCGATTCGGTTTCTTCGCTGTGCACGGTGACGTCTTCGGGCGTCAGGAGCGGATTGTTTTCCGATACTTTGATGACGGCATCGGGAAAGATCTGGAGCAGGCCGTTAAACTGGTTGATCTGGCCGCGGACGGTGATCTTGTCCTTTTGTTTTACCGTGTAGCCCAGGTTGCCGGTAAAGTTCAGTACCGTAATGCCGTCGTTGTTGTCGTCGATGATGGTAAACTGAAGGCCTTGCGGGCGCAGGTTCACGCCATAAACGGTGGCGGTGATCTGGCAATAAACATTTAATGAATCGGCGACACCATCGGCATTGACGCCATTGATCTGGCTGATGGCATACGCGGGATATTTGCGAACGGTAAGGCTGACCTTGGCCTCGTCGCAGTCCGTATTTTCGCAAACCTGATAAATAAGCGAATCCGCCCCGGCAAATCCGCCTGTGGGGGTGTAAGTAATGGAATTGTCGGGATTGACCGACGCGATACCGTTTTGTGGCGCTGTTTGGATGTTAACCGTGGCGCTTGCCTGTCCGGGTAGTACGTCGTTGAGTAGAACCTTAAAGGTGCTCGACTCTCCTGCCGGGGCGATATACTGGTCGGGTTTGGCATCCACGGTGGTTTGGCAGCCGGAGGGTGCGCCGGGGTTGGCAAAAATTTCCTTGCCATTGATAATTATACCGGTTGGTGTGGTGGCTGCCTGCCAGCTGGCGGGTAGCGTATTGTCGGAATCCGGATCGCAAAGCACGAGCGAGGCGCCGTTGGCATTGGCCTCGGTAGGCCAGGGAAGCACATCGTCGAACGTCACCCGGTCTATGGTGTCGCCCGCGGCATTGAGCAGCAGCAGTGTTTCGCCGCCGTTGCTCAGCGCGCCGCCGGTCCATTGAAAGGCCGTTTTACCGAATTGGTTTTGAATGGCGGCGGCATTCCCGGCAATGAGCATATATTGATCCGGGGACAAAGAAGCAGCCGGAAAGGTAAATACCACGCCGAAAAGACTCCAGTTTTCCAGATCGACCGTGTTGGCGCTGTTATTATAAATTTCGATATATTCCAGGGTGTCGGTTCCGCCCTCCGGCGGATTGTACATGATCTCTGTGATAACGACCTGAGCCTGGGCAGCCAGGGTAAGCGCGAGGGCGCCGATCAGGGAAAGGGCAAGTTTTTTCATGCGCAGCAGATGGCTTTGTTTGTAAAATGGATGAAAGCCCAAAAGTAGGCAAAAGCCGGCAGACGCGCAGCCATTGGGCAAATCGGATGACGGTTTTAACACCCCCGGCATTGAATCGAAATCATTCGTTTTGACGGAAGGGGAGGGAAATATTATTTTTCAGGACAGATTTTACACGCCGCCTGCAAGAAATATTGTGCGGAAAACTATATGTCGATAAAGCGGAAAACTTAATCGGAATTTAACATGGCCTGATTAATTTCGCCGTCGAATTTCCTTCTTTATTCACTAAATCCGTTTAACGTATGAACTTTTTTTCCATTAACAGTATGGCAGGAAAAGGGCTGATGCTTTTGGCCTTCCTGTTATGCGGAATCACTGCTTTTGCGCAGGTGACCACTTCGACCATAACCGGTTCGGTAAACGACTCCAAAGGCGAAGCGCTGGTCGGCGCCACGGTAGTGGCCACGCACGTTCCTTCCGGCACACGATACGGTACAGCCACCAATGCAACCGGCCGCTTTACCTTGCCTGCCGTGCGTGTCGGCGGGCCATTTACGGTGATCGTGTCTTATACGGGTTTCGAATCGCAGACCCGGGAGAACCTGTATACTAATCTGGGTACAGCCACCAACGTCAACTTTTCGCTGCAGGAATCGGGCGTAGTTGTGGATGAAGTGACCATTCTGGCCAACCGCAACGACATCTTTTCGTCTGATCGCACAGGCGCGGCCACTACCTTCACTACCAGTCAGCTAACGTCTTTGCCAACCATCGGCAGCCGTTCTATCAACAGCATTACCAAGTATAACCCGAATGGGAACGGTCAGTCTTTTGGCGGCCAGGACAGCCGTCTGAACAACTTCACGATCGATGGATCGGTTTTCAACAACGGTTTCGGTCTGGGCTCGGAAGCGCAGGCCGGTGGCCGTACCGGCTCCACGGCTATTTCGCTGGATGCTATCGCAGAACTCCAGGTAAACGTGGCCCCTTTCGACGTGCGTCAGTCCGGCTTTGTAGGTTCGGGCATCAATGCCATTACCCGCAGCGGCACGAACGAATTTTCCGGTTCGGCCTACTATAACTTCCGCAACAACACCAGCACCTTTAATGGTACGAAAGCCGCGGGAGCCCCGGTTGCCATCGGCAAATTCGATGAAAAAGTATATGGCGCCCGGTTGGGTGGCCCGATCATCCCGAACAAGCTCTTTTTCTTCGTCAACGGCGAAATGGTCCGCCGCACCGAACCGGCCACTACATTTGTGCCGAACGGTTCCTCACTGCCAGGTACGGTGACCCGTGTGGAAGAGTCCGATCTGATCGAATTGAGCAATTTCCTTCGGGACAAATATCGCTACGAAACCGGCGCCTATCAAGGTTACGACAATGCTACCACCAGCGATAAATTCCTGGCACGTTTGGACTACAACCTGAACGACAACCACAAACTCACGGTGCGCTATACTTTCCACAATTCGGAAGCCGATCAGCTGATCAGTAACTCGGCGTCTTTGGGAAATGGTACACGTCGTACCAACACCAACTCGATGTCATACGAAAATGCCGGTTATATTATTCTGGATAACACCCGCTCGATCGTTGCCGAATGGAACGGAACCTTTAGCGAAAAAATCCACAATAATTTTATCATTGGCTACGACAAACAGAACGAGGACCGCAAATACAAAGGCAGTTTTTTCCCGACAGTCGATATTCTTGACGACAACAATACCTATATTTCTTTTGGCTTCGACCCATTCACGCCGAAAAATCAGCTGAACTACGGTACTTTCCACGTCACGAACAATACGTCGTTCTACATGAACAAACATACAGTGACTGTAGGCGCAAACTACGAGTACTACAAGTCGAACAACCTGTTCTTCCCCGGCTCCAACGGCGTGTACATTTTCAACTCCCTGGCCGACTTTTATGCTGCTGCCAACTCCGACGCCGACACCTCCCCGGTGGCGATCCGGCGCTTCCAGTACCGTTATTCCGCGCTGGAAGGAGCCGCTGATCCGTTGCAGGTACTAAAAGTGAATAAAATTGACCTGTACGGACAGGATGAATTCCAGGTCAGCAACAATTTCAAGCTGTTGTTTGGCCTTCGTGCCAGCGCCATTTCTTTTGCCCAAACAGGTATTGAAAATTCAGTGATTACCAACCAGGATTATGTGGACGAAGACGGCAATGCCGGTTACAAGATCAACACGGGTCAATTGCCGGAAACAAAAATTTTATGGGAACCTCGTTTGGGTTTCAACTGGGATGTGACCGGCAAAAAAACGACCCAGGTCCGCGGTGGCGCAGGTATCTTCACCGGTCGTCCGCCCTATGTATGGGTGTCGAACCAGATTGGCAACAATGGCGTGTTGACCGGCTTTATCGACGTGAGCAATACCACACAGTATAAATTCACGCCAGACGCTTCCATTTTTACGCCGACCACCCCAACCTTGCCGTCAACATTTGATATTGCCGCTACTGACGGAGATTATAAATTTCCGCAAATTCTGAAAACGAACCTGGCTATCGACCAGAAATTGCCGATGGGTCTGATTCTTTCTGGGGAGTTGATTGTGAACAAGAATATCAACGCTGTAAAATACTTTGACGCTAACCTCAAGAACTCTGCCAGCAATTTCACTGGTCCTGATACCCGTCCGCGATTTGCCGGTTCTGCTTCCCAAAACCGGATTAACAGCAACGTATCCCGCGCGGCCGTGATGACGACCACTAACGAGGGCAGCTACCTTGGCGCAACCTTCAAGCTGGAATACCCGGCCCAAAAAGGATTTTACGGCATGGTGGCTTACACCTACAGCCGTGCCAAAGACATCATGAGCGCGGGCTCCATTGCCTCTGGCTCCTGGACAGGCGCCCGTTCGGTGAACGGCAACAACCGGC
>JAKLJF010000275.1 GCA_023151335.1 Thermoanaerobaculia bacterium
TTAACCATCCAGGTACCGAATAAATTTTTTTACGAGTGGCTCGAAGAGCACTATGTCCAGCTGCTGAAAACAAGCATCCGCCAGGAATTGGGCGACCGGGGCCGGTTGCTGTACCATATCCTGGACGGCGCCATTCAGGAGCCGGTCGCTTTACCCAAACCGTCGTTCAAACCCTCGGCAGAAAAAGACAATGAGCCCGTGCCCGGCGTCTTCGACGCGGAGATGATTAAAAATCCTTTCGTTATTCCGGGTATCCGGCGGGTCAAGGTTGATCCGCAACTCAATCCCAATTACGTTTTCGAAAATTTCATTGAAGGCGATTGCAACCGGCTGGCGCGGAATGCCGGCATGGCCATCGCTAAAAAACCCGGCGGCACAGCGTTCAATCCGCTCGTAATATTCGGTGATGTAGGCCTCGGCAAAACCCACCTGGCGCAAGCCATTGGCAGCGAGGTGCTGAAAAGGTTTGAAAACAAGGCGGTGTTGTATGTTTCAGCTGAAAAATTTACCAACCAGATCATTCAGGCCATAAAAAATAACGCTGTCAACGATTTCGTCAATTTTTACCAAATGATTGACGTACTCATCCTTGATGACATTCAGTTCCTGTCCGGCAAACAAAAAACGCAGGAGATATTCTTCCATATCTTCAACCAGTTGCACCAAAACGGCAAACAGATCGTGCTGACCTCCGACCGGGCGCCCAAGGACCTGGAAGGCATCGAAGACCGGCTGATCTCGCGGTTCAAATGGGGGCTCAGCGCCGACTTGCAGGCCCCCGATCTCGAAACCCGCATGGCTATCCTGGGCGCAAAAATGGAACAGGAAGGGGTTGATATCCCGAACGATGTACTGGAATTCATCTGCTATAATATTAAAAATAACATCCGCGAACTGGAAGGCGTCATGATCAGCCTGCTGGCACAATCTACCCTGATCCGCCGGGATGTGGACATTGAACTGGCCAAGGAGGTGATCCGCAATTTCGTCACCACCATCAACAAGGAAATTACCGTCGAATTTATTCAGGAACTGGTAGCAGAACACTTCAACGTACCTGTTCAACGGCTGCACCAGGAAACCCGCAAACGCAACATCGTCATCGCCAGGCAACTCTCCATGTTCCTGGCTAAAAAACTGACAAACAAGTCGCTCAAGTCTATCGGCGAAACCTTCGGTGGCCGCGACCACAGTACGGTCATTTACTCCTGCAAGGCCGTGCAGGATATGATGGATACCGATATGATCTTTAAAGACACGGTGGCCGAGCTGGAAAAGAAGATCAAAATGAGTTTAAACCATTGATTCAGGAATTTTTTCCCGTCAGAGTTTGTTGAAGCGAACAGAATTCTATTACCTTTGCGTCCGCTTTTAATTCAGCCAGGATGGGTGGGTGAGTGGCTGAAACCAACGGTTTGCTAAACCGTCGTACGGGGTCAACCTGTACCGCGGGTTCGAATCCCGCCCCATCCGCACTCAAGTAGGCAGTGGGCAGTAGGCAGTAAGCGCCAGCGCAAAACAACTGTCTATCGCCCACTGCCTACTGTTTTCGGGGTTTAGCGCAGTCCGGTAGCGCGCCTGCTTTGGGAGCAGGAAGCCGCAGGTTCGAATCCTGCAACCCCGACATAAAAAGCCACCCTCCGGTGGCTTTTTTTATTTCATGGAACGCCATCAACAGCTTCCCGACATTTTAAAACGCCTGCTATATCAAAGTAATGCTTCCGGTGATCATCGCCGTACGGCCCGGCTCCAACTCAATCCAGGCTACAAAAGTATACACCCCCGGCGCGGCCAACTTGCCATTAATACGGCCATCCCAGCCATCATTTGCGTTGTTTGTATAAATATTAAAACGTTGAAAAACCTGTCCACCCCATCGGTCAAATACCGACACACGTTGAACGGGCAAAGGGTTTTCAGAGAATAAAACAAAGCGGTCGTTACCTCTGGCAGATTCCGGAGCAATAACATTTGGCGCATAAATACGGGGATCAACGACGATCAAAAAACTGTCGGAGGCCTCGCAACCGGATGAATCCTGAGCGGTCACCCAAACCCAGGTGGTTGATTCCGGCCGGAAATCGAATTTTGTGCAATCTGTGCAGGCATTATTGCCTGGCGGCGTCCACAAGAGCGCGCTAACAGGGTGACTTGTGTAAGCCTCCAATTCTGCCAGGTCGCCCGATTTAAAAGGATCAGGGAGCCTGCGCGTGTTTATTACTACATAAAAGCAATCCGGTTGTCCCAATTCAAGGCGGATCGGTTCATTGTAACAACCCGATGAATCCTGCACGATCAATTTATATTTCCCGGCTCCAATATGGTCAAAAATCGTTTCAGCCGCAAAAGAAGCGCCGTTGTTGATGGAATAGCGATACGGCGGTGCGCCCCCATTTGGCGTGCCGAAGGCGATTTGTCCATCCCGGGCGCCAAAGCAGGATGGTTCTGTGATGGAATAAGGGAATTTTGGTTCCGTCAGGGGCACCTCGATAGAATCCACGGCCGTTGCCGTGGAAAAACAGGCGCCGATATATCCGACTGCTTTATATGTTCCGGGCGCCGCCACGATAAAAATGGAATCCGGCCCCGACCTTAGCACCGAATCGCCATAAATCCATTGAACGCCATCGTAATATCCATTCGCGGTCAGCGTGTCCGGGCAAATACCATCGCCGTGGAGATTGAGTTGAATTTCCGGCGCCCGCTCCTGGTAGCCCGAAAAAAACGCCGAGAAACCCGCGTATTGATAGCGTTCCAGCAACGCAACCTGAATAGCCCCACCGGCCTCAATACTCAATTCCTCGTTGGCAGTTGCCTTGGTATGGTTGAACAAATCCAGATTACTGTAAGTGACGAAATCAGGGTTGCCAGGTACCGGCGAAGGAGCGCCAAGCGGCACCGGTTTGCCATTCATACGTACCGTTACGGTTGAATCACGCAAAGCAACCACAGTCAGCCCGGCATCAAATTTATGGATACCGATCTTATGGGGCTGAAAAACATAATCGACAGTGTTGGGCAACCCGCAATTGATGGGTGGTACAAAAAAGAAGGCCCCGGAATGCAGGCTGTATTTGCCCTCCTTTTCACCGCCGGTCATTTGATAAACAAAGACCGGCTCCGAACTGCGGATATACATATTACCATGTGCTGAAAAAGATTTAGTGGGCACGATATAATATTCGCCGGCATTGAGTGTAGCAGCCGGTACAACCTCATCATTAATCCAAACCAGTGTTTTGTCTTTGTGCGCGATAACAATAGGGTGTTCCAACGAGGTAGGCCCGCCGCCCCGGCAAAGGATGTAAGTTGTGCCAACCCGTTCGAGCGGTACGATTTGGTCGGCCCCAATGTCGTTGGACTGATATATAACCGGTGCGCCAAGCCAGGAACCGCAGTTTACGGCCACCGGTTCGCTTGCAGTCAGCAGGGCGCCCATAATTCCGTTTCGCGGCTGTTCGTCGTCAATACCGCCGACAATATGCGCAAAAACCACCGACTCGCCTTTTTGCAGCCAGACCCGGATAGAACCATCGGATGAAATATTCGCGCCACCGGTAAATGAAGTAGCCGGATCGAACCCGGATAATATGATCAGGGTCGAATCGCGGGTTGCCATAACACCGATAAAGTTGGAGCGTCCGCCTGTTTTATCAGTCACCTGGCGCATATGACCGATCCGGAAAGTTTTACCGAGCGCCGCGCGGCCCTTACAATTCAACTGGCAGGCATCGGCGCCGGCGGGACCATGCGTTCGGAAATATGCGTAAAAGGATTTTGAACCGTGTATTACCAAGCCCGCGTCACTCATGGGCTTGCCGACTTTCAGGGGCGATATTAATATCTGGCTGTAAGTGTCGCTCAGCTCAAACTGAAAAGGTTGGCCGCGGCTGATCATGGCCGAGGTTACCAACTTACCCGCGCCATCGTAAATGGTTACGGGAAAAGGACTGGTTTCAGGTGTCGTCAGACAAATGAATTGAGGTCCCATACCGGCTTGCGCAAACATGGGCGGAATCCAGTGAATGGTGTCAAGCTGCGCCTTCAGGCAGTTACAATAGCATAAAAGTCCGAATATTAACAACCCAAACCGGCAATGGCATAAACGGGAGAGAAGAAGGTGGGTCATGCGGGCAAGATACAATGCGCTCATAAAACCGTGACGTCGCCTTTTAGCAATACCGTTCTTCCCGGCACAAATTCAATTTCAGCCAAAAACACATACACGCCCGGCAGCCGGTCTTTACCGGGAAATCTGCCGTCCCAACCCGCTCCCGTATCGTTGGTATAAATGTCATTTTTTTCAAAAACCCGTTCACCCCAGCGGTCAAAAACCTGCAGCCGGCGGATCAGAAGGGTTTCCCCGCTGAACAATGTAAACCGGTCGTTTCCGGAAACCGATTCCGGATCGATCACATTGGGCGCATAAATGCGCGGATCAACACGCACCGGCAGACTGTTTGCTGCCTGGCAGCCCGCCGAATCGTAGACGGTGAGTGTCACCTGGGTAGTTTCTTCCGGCCGGAATTTGTAAAGCAGGCAATCATTGCAGCCGCCATAATCGGCAGGCAACCATTCTGTTACAATAACTGGCCGGTTGGGTTTGCCCTCCAGAACCACCTCCTGGCCCGCCTGCAGCGGCTCGGGCAGGCGACGGGGGATGATATCTACATAAAAACTGTCAGGCTGTCCTATGTCTAACTTTAAAGGCGGGTTGAAACAACCTTTGGCATCGCGTACAATGATGGAATAAGGTCCTGCCGCCAGGTCATCAAAATAGTTGTGTTCGTAAAAGTGTTGGCCGTTGTCAATGGAATATTGAAATGGTGCGAAGCCGCCAGGGGCAGCCCGGATGTCGATCAGGCCGTTGGAATAACCGAAGCAGGAAGGTTCCTGCATTTGAAAGTGAAATTCCGGTGATTTGAAACCGGCTACCAGGGTATCGGCGGCGTAATCCGTCCGTCTGCATACACCGAGATAGCCAACAGCCACATAACGCCCCGGCGCAAAAGCAACCAGCATGGTGTCGGGCCCGAACTGCAGAACGGAATCTTCATACATCCACTGTACACCGTCGAAAAGGCCACTGGCCATTAAAGTATCCGGGCAAATACCATCCCCTTTCACCGTAAGATTGATATGGGGAACGATCGTTTTGCTAAAGCCCGAAAAAAAAGCAGCGAAACTTGCCGGCTGGTTCCGGCCATACATGGCCACCTGCACCGCGCCTTCCGCTTTAACACTGAGCAAAGCCGGTGTATTTGTCAGCGAAAACAGGTTTAAATTCCGGTAGGTCACAAAATCGGGGTTCCCGGGCACCGTCGCGGGCGTGCCAAGGGCAATGGATGCGCCATCGATGCGCACCGACACCGCGGAATCTCGCATGGCCACGACCATCAGACCCCCTTCGAAGCGCATGCTGCCAATCTGGTTGGGCTGATAAATATTGTCCACCGAACTGGGTATGCCGCAACTGACAGGGGGCACAAACATCAGGCCGGCAGTGCGCATGGCGTCGTCGCCGTCCGGCGTGCCGCCGATCATCTGATATACAAAAACCGGTTCTGAACTGCGGATATACAGATTGCCACCGGGAGAATAAGCGCTGGTCGGCACGACATAATATTCGCCCGCATCGAGCACAGCGTGTGGCTGGGTATTGGCATTCAGCCAAATCCTCGTATTGTCGACATGCGCGATCACGATGGGGTGTTCCAGCACGTTGGAGCCATTGCCTTCACACAGGATATATTCTTTGCCGGTCCTTTCAAAAGGCACTATCTGATCGATTCCGATATCATGCGCCTGGAAGACAACGGGCGCTCCCACCCAGGAGCCACAGTTTACCGCTACGGGTTTTGTGGATTTCAGCAGTGCTCCTATTAGTCCATCCGGTGGCTGCAGGGATTCATTCTCATGGATATAAGTCGATAACACAAGCGACTGACCGCTGTGCAAAATCATGGAAACCGGCCCGCCGGCAGGAACATCGAGACTGCCAGCGCGAAAATCGGTAGCCGGATGAAAATCCGACAACGTAACGACAGTAGAATCTTCGGTAGCCATCACGCCGATAAAATTGGAACGGCGATTGCGGTCGTCCACTGCCTGCAGCAAATGCCCGATCCGGAATTCCGTGCCCAAGGCCGCCCGTCCTTTACAGGTGAGATCACCCGCATGATTGCCCGAATTGGCGTGCGCACGAAAATAAGCGTAGAACTTCTTCGGGCCATCCAGCACCAGGCCCTTGCCCGTCTGGGCTTTGTGCAACATGAATTCCGGCACCAGCACCGGTGTATCAGAACCATTGCCCAGAAAATGCCTGAATGGCCGGCTATTACTGATCACAGCCGTGGTTAACACTTGCCCCGAGCCGTCGCGGATGCGCACTTCAAAGGAATCTTGTTCCGGCGTGGATAAATACAGATACTGTGGCCCCCATTCCTCACGGGCATGCATGGGAGGCAACCAATGGATCGTATCCAATTGGGCATGCAAGGCGGCAACCAGCACCTGCGAAAACAACAAAACAAGCAATAAGCGTTGGCATGCAAACATAACAGGGCAATTTTGTGCTGGAAATATCGCACAATGCCCCCTTTTTCCTATTTATTTAATACCTGAAGGAGAAAGAAAATGCGTTTTAGCTAAAATCAGACGGTTCAGTTTAAGTGGTTTGGGGAAATTCCAGGCGGAATGTGGCGCCTTTTCCCTGTGCAGATAACACCTGAAGCGCAATCCGGTGGAGTTTCAGGATACTGTCCACCAGCGACAAGCCAATACCGGAGCCCCGCACTTCCATATTTTTTGC
>JAKLJF010000276.1 GCA_023151335.1 Thermoanaerobaculia bacterium
TGCCTGCTACCGGGAGGTATATTTTTAGTGATAAACCTATTGAATTATTAAGTATTTGAACTTAAACCTTTGTATGCGCTTACCGTTGGCTGAAAGTGCCGTCGGAAGATCAGCCGTTGCGAAAGTTAATTTTTGGCATTGTTCTTGAAATACCAGCGCCACGCACACCCGTACAAACCTTGAGCAGAACAATCTTCTACCGGCTTTCACCATTTAAAAATGCTTAAGGTATGATTATCTTGTATTTGGCGTTGGGCCTGTTTGTGCTTGGCGGCGCCCTGATCACCCTGACCAACGCGGCTTCCCGGCGCGACGCCGGGCCGCGCCGTTAATGCCTTGAATATCGGACCCCCGGCATTCAAAATTCCGTGTTCGATATTCGACATTCTCTGAACCCTCTTGCCGGCAGTTCGTTTCATATCCGCTGATCCGCACTACCTTTGCGGCGCGCATCATTGATATGAACATACCGACATCGCTCCGACCCTGGGTTTTTACCCTGCTCAGTACTTTATTTTTTACCGCCTGTATCACCACCGACAACGCCTTTACCCGCGTAGCGCCCGGTAAATGGCGCGGCGTGCTCGAATTGGAAAAATTCAACATCCCGGTGCGGGATAAAGACACCATTTTTACCCTGAAAGAACAATTCCGGGAGGGCGAACTGCCTTTCAACTTCGAGGTCACGTATCTGGACGACGAACGGTTTTACATAGAGATCATCAACGGCTCCGAACGCATCCGTTGCGACAGCATACGGTATGGACGCGACAGGACTATGGCCCGCGACACTTTCAACCTGTATTTCCCGGAATACGCTTCCTACCTCCATGCCGGGGTGCGCGGTGGTGCGATGCAGGGCGAGTGGGTGGTCACCACCCGCGACAATTACCGCATTCCCTTTTATGCCGATGCCGGGCGGGACTATCGCTTTACGTCGCTGAACCAGGCCCCGGTGGCCGATATAAGCGGCGAATGGGCCGTATGGCTCGGCACCGACAAGGAAGAGCCGGAAAAAGCCATCGGCGAATTCAGGCAAACCGGCAACCGCCTCGAAGGCACCTTTCGCACGGAAACCGGGGATTACCGCTTTCTGGAAGGCACCGTGCAGGGACGTAAGTTCTGGATGTCCTGTTTCGACGGTACGCACGCCTATCTTTTTTCCGGCAGCATCGCCGGCGACACCCTGCAGGGCGAGTTCCGCTCCGGCAAACACTACCGCTCGCTCTGGACTGCCTGGCGCGACCCCAATTTCCGCCTGAGTCACGCCGATTCGATCACCACGCTGAAAGCCGGCGCCCAGGCGATCAGTTTCTCCCTTCCTACCCCTGAAGGCAAAACGTTGACTTTCCCGGGAGCGGAATTTGACGGAAAGATCAAAGTATTTACCATTATGGGTACCTGGTGTCCCAACTGTCGCGACGAGCAAAACTTCCTGATCGAATATTTACAAAAAAATCCTGCTATGGCCGGTAAAATGGCCGTGGTGGGTTTTGCGTTTGAACGCCATAAAGATCCAGCCCGGGCCATGGCACACCTGTTGACTTATAAAAAGAAAATGGGCATACCTTTTGACTTGGTTTATGCCGGCAAATCCGATAAAGCCGGGGCAGCCAGCGTTTTTCCTGCCCTGAAGGAGGTTGTGGCCTTTCCCACGATGATCATTCTGGACAAACAGAACAGGGTGCGCCGGATACATACGGGTTTCGACGGGCCGGCGACCTCCAGATATGAGGCTTTTAAACAGGAGTTCAGCGCCCTGATGGATGAACTGGCCCGGGAATAATCGGAGATATTTTTTAATGCAAGCATCAAAAATCGATCATGTCAACCATTCAGCTTGTTTACTGCCGCGAAAATGCGGATATAGCCGAAAAAATAGCCCATGAACTGGGGCGTATCGGTATACCGTTTCAACACCTTACCAACAGGCCGGGCGATCTGCCGGGTCATTTGTACCGGCAGATACAAGCGTCTGACGATCCGGTGCTATGGTTGCTGACCGATAATTTCTTGAAAAATGAGGTCTGTATGTCCTCGTCCCTGGCCATGTTTCAGACACTCCGGCGACAGAACCGTTTGCTTACCGTAGTTGCAGAGGGCCAGACAAGCCGGGATGGCGGCAAAACCTACGAATCCGTACCCACTCAGTTCGACCGGGTGGTGCATGCCATCCAGTATATGAATTTCTGGCAAACTGCTTATTTGGACCGGAATGCCGCGTCGCCGGAAATCGCGGCGGAAGAAAAAGAAACCTATGAGCAGCAATTGGAAACAGTCAGAGGAATTGCCAATGAGATCGGCGAATTATTCAGCGCGCTCCGCGAGGCGGGCTATTATTCCCGCGAGCAGTTCGAAGCCGACTATTATGCCCTCTTTTTCCGGCATTTCGGTCTGCAGGAGTGGCATGAGCAATACCGAAAACTGGCAACGCTGGAAGAAGAAATGGCCGTGCCGCCTATCCCGGAAGCAGCGCATTCCGCGCCGGTAGCTGAAACGCCTGTTTTTTCCGGTCCCCTGGCGCCCCGGCCCGCGGAACCGGAAGCAACCCATGTTGCTGTTGCCGAACATCCTGCGTTCAACGGTATGGACCGGCTGCTGGAAGAAATCCAGGTGGCAGAGGAGACGCAACCGCGGCCCGAAGCAAATGAAAGTGAAACAATTGGCCGGGAACATCCGGAAAACGCGGAACGGGAATTTTATGATCAGGCGGGGTATGAGGAATCCCGTTCCGTATTGGAGCGCCTGATAGGAGAGCCGGAAACAACGCCCGCTGCACCGGAAGCGGAAATCAGACAAATGGCGCAGGACGCCTGGTTCTGGCTGGAAAAAGGCTACACGGAACGCGGAATGGAATTGTTCCGGCTGGCTATGGAGCAATATCCGGAAGAAGAAAATCTGCGGGCGGAATATGAAAAAGCCCGGACGCAATACGGTCTGAAAGAATCGGAAACCCTGGTTGAGCCCATGCCCGAACCCCCGGTGGAAACAGCGGCCAACGAGCATACGCAGGAAGCTGAATCCTATTTCCAGATGGGCGAAAACGCGCTCGCCAAAGGCGACTACCTGCTGGCAAAATATTGTTGGGACCGAGTGACGGAACTGCAGCCAAAATATCCGGGCATCTACCGCCGGCTGGCTCTGTTGACCTCCGAACACCTGACCGATTACAGGGAAACAGCGGCACATTATCTCGAAGAAGCCCTGGTTGCCGACCCTGACGACGCCGACTTGCACTACCGCCTGGCCGTGTTGTTGCGCGATCACCTGGAACAACCCGAACAGGCGCTCCAGCATTTTCGCGACGCCGCCGTGTTGCAGCCCGGTCATGCGCGCGCCTGGCTTGCCCTGGCGCAGTGTACCCTCGATGCCGGCGATACTGCCGAGGCGGAAACGCTCTACCGGCATGCCGTTCAACTCGATGCCTCCCTGCAAACGGAGGAACTTGACGCCCGTTTTTTGCCCGCCGTGCCACAACCCGTGGAAGCGGCGCCGGAAGAAATACCGGAGCCGGCCATCGGCGAGTATTTTCCGGAACCGGAAGAAGAAACCCAATTATCGGAATTTGAGTCTGCCCCGGCGTTGGAATCCGTTCAAACGCCGGCAATGGAAAGCGAACAAGTCCGTTTAAAAACCGCGGAGCCGCTCACGGTGCTCATCACAGGCGCCACCTCGGGAATTGGCAGGGCCACGGCACTTGAGTTTGCCCGGCACGGGCATCGCGTTATTCTCACCGGACGCCGGGGAGAACGCCTGGACGCCTTGCGTCAAACCCTCCATGATGAATTTGATACGGAAGTGTACGCCCTCGAATTCGACGTGCGCGACCCGGATGCCGTGCGCCAACACCTGGAAACGCTCCCCGAAATCTGGCAAAACATCGATCTGCTGATCAACAATGCCGGCCTGGCCAAAGGCCTGGCGCCCATTCACGAGGGCGACCCGGATCACTGGGACACGATGATCGATACCAATATCAAGGGATTGTTATACGTAACACGCTGTGTGGCGCCCGGCATGGTGCGGCGTCGCAAGGGGCATATTATTAACCTCGGTTCGGCAGCCGGGAAGGAAGTGTACGCCAAAGGCAATGTGTACTGCGCTACCAAATTCGCCGTGGACGCCCTCACCCGCGCTATGCGACTCGATCTGCACGCCCATAATATCCGCGTCAGCCAGGTCAGCCCGGGCCACGTGGAAGAAACCGAATTTGCGATCACCCGTTTCGATGGCAACGCCGAAAAAGCCCGGATTTACGACGATTTCCAGCCGCTAAAAGCCTCCGATGTGGCCGAAGTCATTTACTTCATTGCCACCCGCCCGGCCCATGTCAATATTCAGGACATCTGGATGTACGGGACACAACAGGCGAGTACGACTGTAGTGGACCGGTCGGGGAGGTAGTGAAAAGGTTATTACATCCGCTCCTGCCAAATACATCTGTACCCAGCCGATCCCTTTTACTTCCACCGGTTCCCGGGGTTGGGCCTGCACCGCGTCGCCCAACAGTTCGCGGGTGGTTTCGGACAGGTTAATACAGCCCGGCACGCCGAATTGTTCCATCCGTGCCGCCATGTTCACGGTGTCGCCCCAGATGTCATAGGCGTATTTGATTTTGCCGGCTACACCTGCCACGACGGGGCCTGAGTGCATGCCAATGCGCAGTTCCAAATGCAGATGATCGCCGGCTCCGGCGTGTTTGCGCACCCAGTCCATCATTTCGCAAGCAGCCTCGTACATCAGTTGTGCATGCCGCGGATTGTCTTCGGGTAATCCGCTGACGCACATGTAGGAGTCGCCGATAGTCTTGATCTTTTCAATGCTGTGACGGGCAATGATGTCGTCGAATGCACGGTAATAGCGGTCGATCAGGCCCACCAGGATTTCGGGAGGCAAGTTGTGGCCCATTTCAGTAAAGCCGGCCAGGTCGGCAAAAAGTACGGTCACCGCTTCGTGGCGCTTTGGCGCTACCCGGCCCGTTTCCCGCAATTCGGCGGCTACTGCCGCGGGCAATATGTTATGCAGTAAAGCATTCGTACGACGCTGGTGGCGTACGATCACCCACATCAGGGCGCCCAACAGCGCGGCAATAACCAGCAGACCACCCAACAAAAGGCGTTGCCGCTCCAGGAGCAGCGCCTGTTTCTCACTTTCATGGTTCAAATGCGCGATTTCCCGTTCTTTTTTCTCGCTTTCATACTGCATCTGCATGTCCTGCAGATAACGCGTGTTTTCTTCATTGACCAATGAGTCTTTGTATACGTGGTATTTTTCCAACGACTCAAATGCTTCTTTGTAGTTTCCGGTTTTGCTGTACAGACCCGCCAGATTCAGATAAGCCAACCGATAGAGCGCTTTTTCGCCGGTACGCGACAGTTCTTCCAGCGCCTGCCGGTTGGCGGCAAGCGCCTCTGCAAAATGGCGTTGATATTCCATTATGGCGGCCCCGTTCAGCAGCACGCGGATAGCCCCGACGTGATCGCCGGTGCTGTCGCTGAAAATACGGGCCTGGCGGAAACAGCCCAGGGCTTCGTCAAAACGTTTGGCGTATTCATAGGTGACGCCGAGGTTGTTCCAGGCCTGGGCCATGCCCCGGAGGTTGTTGACCTGTTCGTGGATGCGAAGGGCGCGACGGTGATAGATTTCGGCACTATCGAGCCGGTTCATTTCGGAAAAAACGGAACCGAGGTTGCTGTAAACGGTTCCCAATCGTCCCACAGGGCCGTTTTTTTCAAAATAAAAAGCCGCCTGTTTCCAATAGCGGATCGTGTTGTCGAACTGGTTCAGGTAATAATTCAGGGCGCCGAGGTTGACGCGGGTATTGGCTACGCCGCGCGCATCGCCGGTCGATTCGAACAGGCGGATAGCCCGTATAAGTCGTTCCGACGACTGTTGGTAGTTGCCCACATCCATATTGGAAATACCGCTCTGGCGCAGCAGTTCCGCGTGTAAACGGGCGTTCGTTTCAACCGGAACGGCTTCCAGGGATTGATCCAATACCAGTGTCAGTTGCTCTGGCGACAGTGAGGTGGTGTCGAACCAGTTTTGTATGGCCGACCAGGCCGCGGTGTCAGCGGGTGTTTGAAGTATCCGGTTGATAAACGGTGTCAGCTGGGAAGGTTGCCGGGCCCAAATACCGGCAGTGGCCCAAAACAGGGCCAACAAGAGGAGGAAAGATTTTCTCATCGGTAGCAGAATTGCA
Source organism: Thermoanaerobaculia bacterium (assembly GCA_023151335.1). Classification (GTDB taxonomy): domain Bacteria; phylum Bacteroidota; class Bacteroidia; order Chitinophagales; family Saprospiraceae; genus M3007. The sequence goes on from JAKLJF010000276.1 coordinate 6,203, forward strand.
CCGACATTGGACGGGGTCTAAGTCAAAATGGTGACAAGTTCCGGTATTTTAGATTGGATCGTCAGGATTTACAAGATTTCGACCCACGATCTTGTAAATCCTGTCGACCCTGTCTGAAAAATAAATAATATGGCCGGTCATTCCACTTCCGGTAATGCCGGCTTTTCAAAAATCGCATTGGCGCTTATTTCAAAACCCGGCAACACCGGCGCCGCGGAACACATCATCTCTCCCGTGCAAATCGTGGAACCGCCGCCGGCGAAAATATGCACCTGCTCCAGACTGGGCGAGATGAGCCAGACAACCCCTACCTGCGCATCGTCGTAGTCTTTTAATTTATCGAGCAATTTATCCACCACGTCGTTTTCGGATATGATCTCGATGACAAACTTCGGCACCTGGTTTTCCCGCCGCGCCATACGGGCCACCTGCTCGTCGCTGAACCAGGCCAGGTCGGGCCGGCGATGCACGTTTTTTTGGAAAAAGGTGTCGATTTCTGCGAGAAATTCACCATTTGAATGATGCTCCTGTTTAAAACGGGCAAAATGTCGCTGAATATTCAGCAAAATGAAATACTGGTACTGATTCATGGCGCGGGGAGTTTTG
>JAKLJF010000277.1:0-294 GCA_023151335.1 Thermoanaerobaculia bacterium
TCGCCGGATCATTATCGTCGATCACTGTTACGGCGAAAGAGCAGGTTGCCGTATTACCGCTTCCATCGGTGATTTGGTAAACTACAGTTGTCGTGCCGGCCGGGAAAGTGGAACCACTTGGAAGGCCGCTGACCAGCGTCGGCGCAGTCGGCAGGCAATCGAATTCCACAATAAATGGCATCGCACCGGGGTACCCGCCAAGCGGGAAATCGTACCAACCCGGACTGCCCTGGTAATTGATACCGCCCCAGTTTTCACCGGCACCGCCATTCGGATCGGGCGCGATAAAGTTGC
>JAKLJF010000277.1:304-6773 GCA_023151335.1 Thermoanaerobaculia bacterium
GGCCGATCCAGTGGCCCGTCGTGAGGCCATTGAACAGAGCATCTTCTGCTGCGCTCGTAATGGTGAGCAGGTGCCCGCCAACACCGATGGCCGCGATATTAGCCGCGTTCCAATCAGGCACCGTATTATTTGAACGGTAATAAATATGGCCGTTCAGGGTACCCATGAGTGTGTAGCCGGGCAGGTTCCCCGGTACGCATGCAGCGGTGCAATTGTCGGTAGCCACGGGCAAGTCGTACGTCACAAAACCGTTACACCCGTTTTCCGGGTCGGTATTTACCGGTTCTACGGTCGGACAGGAAATCGTTGGCGGAATATCATCCACCACCGTTACCACTGCTGCACAAGTGGACGTCATGCCCCATTTATCCGTAACGGTCAGTAGCACAGTGTTAGCGCCGATATCCTCGCAATCAAAGGAATTAATATCAATGGAAAGGGAAATTTCAGTGCAATTGTCAGAACTGCCGCCATCCACACCGGCAGGGGTGATGGTCGCCTGCCCATTGTCATCCAGTGCCACGGTAATGTCTTTACACTTGGAATCGGGCAGCTGCATGTCGCGCACGGTAATGATAAAGGAACAGGTATCCACCGGTTGGCCGTTGTAATAGGCCACATACACGACGGTATCCTTGATGCCGGCTGGAATAAACGAGCCCGGCATCGGCCCGTCAACTTGTACGACCGTCGTTCCTACATTATCGGAAGAAGACGGCGGGGCCCAATTGACATTGGCGCCACACTTGTCCACATCGTTGTTCACGGTCATATCGTTGGGGCAGATCAGGAAGATCAGTTCCACCACCGCGCCGTCGCCATCGTCCTCGTCGTCGGGATCGTCATCCTTATTGCCGTCGTTATCGGTATCCACACCGTTTCCGGGCGTAGAGTCTGTATCGGGCTCACCGGAAGTTTTGATTTCGGCCAGGTTCATGTGGTCGTTGCCGGCCAGAATCGTGGCATCGAAAGTAAAGGTCAGGCTGCCGTCCACGGGGAGGCTGAGACCACTCCAGGTGATCGTGTTGCCGGCCAGCAGGCCGCCGCCGGTAATATTGGTGATATTGTTATAGCCGGCAGGCACCACGTCCTCCACAGAGAAGTTGGTGGCGTTGGCCGGACCGTCGTTGGTGACGACGATGGTAAAGGTAGCCGTTGCGCCCACTACCGGCGCCGGGCTGACCGACACGCCTTTGTTGAGCGACAGGTCGGCGGTCAGGATCGGCTCCACAGTTACACCGTCGCCGTCGTCCTCGTCGCCCGGATCGTCGTCCACATTGGTATCATTGTCGGTATCCACGCCATTGCCGGGTGTAGAGTCGGGGTCTTTACCGGTAGCCTGGCTGACTTCTGCGAGGTTGATGAAATTGCCGCCCGGATTAACGGTGGCAGTTATTTGAATGGTCACCGAGCTACCGGCAGCCAGCGAACCAATGTTCCATTCGCCGGTCAGGTTATTGTAGTCGCCGCCACTGTTATCGCTCACGTAGGTGAAGCCGTTGGGCAGCAGGTCGGCAACGATCACGTCCTGCGCTTCGTCGGGACCGGCATTATCCACCTGGATGGTAAACACCACGGGTTGACCAATATTCGGGGTAGTATTATCCACCGATTTATCCAAAGAGAGATCGATGCAACGGATCTGAATACAGGACGTTTCTTCCGGGTTACCAAACGGCAGGCCCGCCGCATAATCGTAAGACCAGTTGTGATGTTGGGCCTGTTCGATGGCGGGCCCGGAATCTTCGTTGGGGTCCGGATTGACCAAGGTAACCACCAAACCGTCGTCGCCGGTGATGTAACCGCCATTTTGATAGTTTTCTTCCAGGTCCCAGATCACGCTGGGGCAGAAATTATTCAGGTTGGCGTTCTGTTTGTCCACGGTAAAGCATATCTGGAAAATTTTGGTCCAGTCGGTGGTGGACAGGATGATCGGGGTAGCATTGGTATTGAGCAATTGTATGGCGCCGTTCACAAATTCAGCGGGGCCGCCGATGTTGAACCACGTTGGGCCGCTGTTCGGCGCGCCGGTCACAATGGCCGGCGGATAAGGCGCCACGGTACCGTAACCGCCCTGGAAATCGCTGAAATTCAGGAATTCCAGTACGTTGTCGTCGTAAAAAAAGCGCACGTTGACGCCGAATATCTCCTGGTCGGGTACGTCGGATTTGAATTCCACGTCGAGGCAGTACACACCGCCGTCGGCACAATCAAAAGTCGGATTGCTCAGCCGGACAGTCACCACGGGCGGCTGTACCAGCGGCGTTTCCGTCGGATCGTCGGGCTCGCCATCGCCTTCGGGATCGTCGTTGGTCGGATCGTCCGGATCGTCACTGAGGTCTGCTATGGGATCGCCGTTGGGGTCTTCACCCGTTGCAGTCGCCTGGTTGATGACCACTCTGGCGTCAATTTCTGCCTGTGTGATAGCATGCGTAGCCGAGCAGGTCATGCTTTGGCCAGGATTGAGGCTGGTCAGCGGACAAGTCAGGGAACCGGGATCGGCCAGCGGGTCGCTCAGGCTGATATTGGAAACCGGTACGTTACCGGTGTTTGTTACAGTTATGGAATAGGTAATGAGATCGCCGGGATTGATGAGGCCGTCGGCGCCCGGACTGAAATTATCGGTTTTCAGCACTTGTAACTCCGGATCCTGCGGAACAGGATTTACGGTTACCCCATCGCCATCGTCTTCATCGCCCGGATCATCGTCCACGTTGGTATCGTTGTCGGTATCCACGCCGTTGTTCGGGTTGGAGTCGGCATCCTGACCGTCTGCATTGGTCACTTCTGCCAGGTTGACGTAGTTGCCGGAAGCATTCACCGTAGCGGTGATCTGCAGGGAAACCGTGCTGCCCGCATTGAGGGTACCGATCGTCCAGAGACCGGTGGCGTTGTTGTAAGCGCCGCCGCCGTTGTCGCTGACGTAAGTGAAACCACCGGGCAGGAGGTCGGTCACGGCCACGTTTTCAGCGGGATTCGGGCCGGCGTTGTTTACCGTAAGGGTAAATACGACAGGGTACCCGACGATGGGGGCAGTATTATCCACCGTTTTTTCCAAAGAAACGTCGATGCAGCGGATGGCGATGCAGGAGGCTTCCTGCGGGAAACCGTAGGGCGTACCGGCAATGCCGTCGTAGGCCCAGTTATGGTGTTGTACATTTTCAATGGTAGGCGCCGAATCGATGTTCGGGTCGGGATCAACTACCGTGATCACCACGCCGTCGTCGCCGGTCAGGAAACCGCCATTCAGCGGGTTTTCTTCCAAATCCCACACCACGCTGGGACAGAAATTGTTCAGGTTGGCGTTCGGGTCGTTTACCTGGAAACAAATCTGGAATATCTTGGTCCAGTCGGTAGTCGATAATATAATGGGCGTAGCATTGGTATTGACCAGTTGGATAGCGCCGTTGACAAATTCGGCAGGGCCACCAAAAGTAAACAAGGTGGGGCCGGTGGGTGGAGCGCCAGTGGTAATGGCAGGTGGATAAGGCGCTACCGCGCCGTAGCCACCCTGAAAATCGCTGAAATCGAGGAATTCCAGTACATCATCATCGTAGAAAAAGCGCACATTAACGCCGAAGAGTTCCTGGTTCGGAACATCGGATTTGAATTCTACATCGAGGCAATATACGCCGTTGTTATCGCAGTCGAAATGCGGATTGGAGAAACGCACCGTCACGACGGGCGGCTGTTCAAGGGAGGTGACGGTGGGGTCGTCAGGTTCGCCGTCGCCTTCCGTGTCGTTATTGGTCGGGTCGTTCGGATCGTCGCTGATGTCGCTCACCGGGTCGCCGTTGGGGTCTTCGCCGGTAGCAGTGGCCGTGTTCACCACCTGGAGCGCATCCAGATCGGTTTGCGTGATCGTATGTACCGCGGTACAGGTCATGCTCTGCCCCGGGGCCAGGTTGGTGGCCGGGCAGCTCACCGAGCCGGGATCGGCGTTCGGGTCGCCAAGCACGATATTGCCGACGGTCACATTGCCGGTATTGGTCACTACGATGGTATAGTTGATCACATCGCCGGGGTTGAGCACGCCGTTGTTACCTACGTTGAGTTGATCGACCTTGTTGACGCGGAGTTCAGGGTTGGCCTGCAACAGCGTCACAGTGGGATCGTCCGGTTCGTTGTCGCCCTCGGTATCCGTATTGGTCAGATCATCCGGGTCGTCGGAAATATCGCTCACCGGCTGTCCGGCGGGATCTTGCCCTTCGGCAGTTGCCGTATTACTGTAAAAACCGTTATTCAGATCAAACGCCGTGATCGTATGGCTGGCCGCGCAGGTGGCGCTGGCGCCGGGAGCCAATGAGAAAGGCGTTGCCGGCGTACAGTTCAGGCCCGAGGCATTCGGGTCGTTCAGTACGATATTGGTGATGGTGGCCGTTCCGGTATTCGTCACCGTGATCGTATAATGGATCACGTCGCCGGCATCGAGGGCGGCGTTGGGGCCCAGGTCGAGGGCGTCTGTTTTTGTCACACTCAGGCTGGCGGTGAGCAGTGTTACCGAGGCGGCGTCGCCGTCGTCCTCGTCGCCCGGGTCGTCTTCCACGAGGGTGTCATTATCGGTGTCCACGCCATTGTTCGGGGAGGAATCCGCGTCCTGGCCCACGGCATTGGTTACTTCCGCAAGGTTGACATGACTGCCCGAGGCGTTCACGGTGGCCGTTATTTGCAGGGAAACGGAAGCGTTGCCGGACAAAGTACCGATGGTCCACAAGCCTGTGCCGCTGTTGTAGGCGCCGCCGCCATTATCACTCACGTAAGTGAAGCCGGCAGGCAACAGATCGGTAACCTGTACGTTCTCCGCCGCGTCAGGGCCGGCATTGTTCACCTGAAGGGTAAAGATAACCTGTCCGCCTGCTACCTGGGCAGCGAGGTTGACGGATTTTTCCAGCGATACGTCGATGCAGCGGATGGAAATGCAGGAACTTTCCACGGGGAAGCCGTAAGGCGTTCCGGCAATGCCGTCGTAGGTCCAGTTGTGGTGCAGGACGTTTTCCACGGTAGGCGCCGAATCCACGTTCGGGTCGGGGTCAACCACCGTGATCACCACACCGTCGTCGCCGATGATGAAGCCGCCCTCGAGGGGGTCTTCTTCCAAATCCCACACCACGCTGGGGCAGAAATTATTCAGGTTGGCGTTCGGGTCGTCCACGGCAAAGCAAATCTGGAACAACTTGGTCCAGTTCGTGGTGGACAGTATAATGGGCGTTGCGTTGGTATTGACCAATTGAATAGCACCGTTTACAAATTCAGCAGGGCCGCCAAAAGTAAACCATGCCGGGCCGCTGCCGGGGGCACCGGTCGTAATGGCCGGCGGATTAGGCGCCACGGGGCCATAACCGCCCTGGAAGTCGCTGAAGCCCAGAAACTCCAGCACATCGTCGTCGTAGAAGAACCGGACGTTGGTGCCGAAGACCTGCTGGTTGGGAATATCGGATTTATATTCCACATCCAAACAGTAAACCCCGCCGTTCGAACAATCGAAGTGCGGGTTGGAAAAACGAATGGTCACCACGGGAGTGGCCTGTTGGAAAACAGTGACGGTCGGGTCGTCCGGCTCGCCGTCGTTGTCCGGATCCGCGTTGGTGGGATTGTCCGGATCGTCCGAGTTATCGCTCAGCGGGTCGCCGTTGGGGTCGTCGCCCGAAGCGGAGGCCACGTTCGCCACGGCGCCGGCGTCGATGTCGGTCTGCGTGACGGTATGCGTGGCGGAGCAGTTCATGCTCTGGCCGGGGTTGAGGGTGGTCAGCGGGCAGCTCACCGATCCGGGATCGGCATTCGGGTCGCTGAGGCTGATACCGGATACCGGCACGTTGCCGGTGTTGGTTACGGTGATCGTGTAGGTGATCACATCGCCGGGGCTGATCACGCCGTCGCCGCCCAGGTCGAGGGCGTCGTTTTTAAGCACCTGCAATTCGGCCTGTTGCGGCAGGGCTGTGTCGGTCGGGTCGTCGGGGTCGCCGTCGCCGTTCTGATCCGCGTTGGCCGGATTATCCGGGTCGTCGCTAATATCGGTCACGGGATCGCCGTTGGGGTCTTCGCCCGTGGCCGTGGCGCTGTTGCCGTAGAAACCGGCCAGGATATCGGCCTGCGTTATGGTATGCGATGCCGTACAGTTAACACTGGCGCCGGGCGACAGGGAGAATGGCGGCGCAAAAGAACAGTTCAAACCGGAGGCGTTCGGGTCGCTCAGCGTGATATTGCTGACCATCACGTTTCCGGTATTGGTTACCGTGATGGCGTAGTTGATGACGTCGCCGGCGTTGAGTTTATTGTCGGGTCCCAGGTCGAGCGCATCGGTTTTCAGCACTTGCAGTTTGGGGGCGCCCGCTTGTATGGTTACCGATACGCCGTCGCCGTCGTCTTCGTCGCCCGGATCGTCTTCCACCAGGGTATCGCCGTCGGTGTCCACGCCGTTGTTGGGTGTGGAATCGGCATCCTTGCCCGTGGCTGCGGTCACCTGGGCCAG
>JAKLJF010000278.1 GCA_023151335.1 Thermoanaerobaculia bacterium
AAAGGCGATGTGGGTCTGCCCACGCTGCAGGACATCCTGAAAGAACTCGAAAAACCGGGCCTCGACCCGCGCGGCACGGCCCAGCCGTTTGAGTTCGGCAACGTGCGCAGTATCGAAGACCTGTCGCCCGGCATGGTGCTGCCGGGTATCGTCACCAACATTACCAACTTCGGTGCGTTCGTCGACATCGGGATCAAGGACAGCGGCCTGGTACACGTTTCCCAAATGGCCGATAAGTTCGTGAAAAACCCCGCCGAGATCGTACAACTCAACCAGCAGGTGATGGTGCGTGTCGTGGAAGTGGATCTGCAGCGAAAAAGGGTGGCGCTGTCGATGCGGGGTTTATGATTGCGGATTGCGGATTGACCCAGCCCTTGGCATGGGTTCTTTTCCAAAAATAAAGACTACGTCTGGAGTTGGATCAATCTGCGTCCTTGCAGACACTCTCGCTGTTTCTTGGTAAAACTTACGGCGCCCTGCTTACCTTTGGCGCTCAACCGGTCAGTGCCGGAAGATTACTGATTCAATCGGATACATTATGTACAAAGTTTTATCTTGCCTGTTATTCGCGGCATTGCCCTTTATGGCCGCCGGCCAGAAATGCGCCGAAATGTATGATTACTTCAAGGAGGGAGTTACCCTGGAGTACACCAGTTACGACAAAAGGGACATAGTAGAATCGGTGATGACCCAGCGGGTGACAAAAATTGCGGAGATGAACGACACGCTCATTGCCACCTTTGAGATCGACGCCACGTACAAAAAAAGAAAGGGAGATTTTAAAAACACGGTTCCGATGAAATGCCACGAAGGCGTGATCTATGTAGACATGCGTTCCGTTATGCCCCCGGCGCATGACAATGCGCAGTCGCCCGACGTTCGTTTGGAAGTAAAAGGCACCGACCTGACTTTTCCCAAAAATATGGAACCCGGCCAGACGCTTCCCGACGCCGAAATGCAGATGATCATGCGCATGGGCGAAATGCAGTTGGGCAATATACGATACGGGATAAAAAACCGCAAAGTGGAAGCCGTGGAAACGGTCAAAACTACTGCCGGCGAATACATCTGTACGAAAATCAGTTACGACTTCGAATATAAATTCCTGGGTACGCGCAACAACCGCACCGAAGTTTGGTATTCACCGGCAGTAGGTATGGTCAAGTCGGTCAGCTACGATAAAAGTGGCAAAGTAGAGAGCCGGATGGAACTGACGAAGTTTACAAAAGGATGACCTCCGGGTTAATTCAGCTTGATCGTCACCGTATCCCCGTTCGGCAAGGTCACCGTGGCTTTGTTGTCGCAATCGCCGTCGCCGTAGTCGATCACGGCGGTATTGCCGCCCACGTTCAGGTCAATGGCGCCTTCCGATACCCAACCGCAGGTCGCTTTTTTAACGAGTGCGGCCGTGGTAGTGGCCGAATAATGCACGCCGTCGCGGTTGACGCCGGAAATTTCGCCCGTGGTGCTCCATACATCGTCCCACCAGGTGAGCGTGAGGCCGCCCTGGATGATCGTGCTGGTATGCGTCAGGTTCCAGGCATTGGAAGTGCCGTCGGGGTAACTCAGCTTCATGTCTTTGGCCACTTTCGTGAACGACCATTGCGCGGCTGAATTCAGCCCGTTGTTCGTCCACGACTGGGTGCCTTCCACCTGGATGGCATCCACGAAAAAGTTTTCAAAGGTGAGGGTGCGGGTAGCGCCTTGGGTAAAAGCGTCGGCAGTCTGGGTGATGATCAGTTTGCCTTTCAGGATATTTTTCCCGTTCGGGCCCGCGCAGCCGTCGGGGCCGTAGTCGATAGTGAGCGTATTGGGCCAGGTGCCCCAGGGCTTTTCAAGGGTAACAACCGGGCAGGCGCCGCCACCGCCGCGTTCCTCGATAGCGATATTGGCAGCCAGGTCGATCTGGTCGGACAAACCGGCATTGGTGGAGAGGTCTTCGGCGGTAGCCAGCGTAGCGTCGTCCGATTCTGTTTTTACGCAGGATTGAAACAGCGAAAGGCTCAGCAGGAGGGCGGTAATCAGGAAAAGAGCGTTTTTCATCGTGAAATGAAATTTTGTCTGGTGATAAAAGATAGTGCGTGTTTGTTTTTGCAACTGAAACGAACTTGAACCCCCACACCCTACCAATCTTTTAAATCTTTTTTTGAAATTACTACCTTTGCCCCATTCCTCATTGCCAGCCCTTTATCACGTTTCTTAATTTGTAAATGTCTTTTTTCGGGGTGCTGCAAATGAAGTTTTTTAAAAATTTCGTTTGCAGCACCCCGAAAAAAGACATTCCCCTGCACCATGGCCGTTGGAAAAAATCTGCTCGCCCGCGAACGCTTTGCCCTCACTATCGAGCGGCTCTGCTGCCAGTTGATCGAAGACTGGGATGACTTTTCCAATGCCTGTGTCATCGGTGTCCAGCCTAAGGGAGTGGCCCTGGCCGACCGGATTCATGCCCGTCTGCAAGCCCTGACGGGTAATTCCGCCATTGAATACGGCAAAATGGACATCACCTTCTTCCGCGACGATTTCCGGATGCACGACCGGCCCCTGACGCCGCATCCCAATGAGATCGACTTCCTGGTAGCCGGGAAAAAAGTGTTGCTGATCGACGACGTGCTGTACACCGGACGCACCATTCAGGCCGCATTGGCCGCCCTCCAACATTATGGCCGGCCGGAAATGGTGGAACTACTGGTGCTGGTGGATCGCCGTTTCAACCGCGAGCTGCCCATTCAGGCCGATTACGTGGGCCTTGTGGTGGATGCCCTCGATGAAGCTTATGTAAAAGTGCGCTGGAAAGAAATCCACGGCGCCGACGAGATACTGCTGTTTGCCAGTAAGGAAGAAGCGATGAAATATTTCTCCTGAACCGAACTGCCCCGTTGAACCAAAAACTGCGCCATCCATGTCAAAAGAACTCTCCACGCGCCACCTGATCGGTATTAAAAACATAACGGCGGACGACATCCAACTCATTTTTGAAACGGCGGACAATTTCAAGGAAGTGATCAACCGGCCGATCAAAAAAGTGCCTTCCCTGCGCGATATCACCGTGGCCAACCTGTTTTTCGAAAGCAGTACGCGCACCCGGGTGTCTTTTGAACTGGCCGAGCGCCGCCTGAGTGCCGACGTGGTCAACTTCACGGCCTCCTCCTCCAGTGTCAGTAAAGGCGAAACCCTGCTCGACACGGTGAACAATATACTGGCCATGAAAGTCGACATGGTGGTGATGCGCCACCCCGCCCCCGGCGCCTGCGTATACCTGGCCAAAAGAATTCCGGCCAATATTATCAATGCCGGCGACGGCACCCACGAACACCCCACCCAGGCATTGCTCGACGCCTTTTCCATCCGCGAAAAACTGGGCGACGTGGCGGGTAAAAAAGTGGCCATCATCGGCGATATCCTGCACAGCCGGGTGGCTCTGAGCAATGTATTTTGCCTGAATAAACTCGGCGCCAAAGTGCGTGTGTGCGGCCCGCCCACCCTCATCCCCAAATACTACGGCGAATTGGGGGTGGAAGTATCCCACGACGTACGCGATACCCTGCGCTGGTGCGACGTGGCCAACGTGCTGCGTATCCAGCTGGAACGGCAGGACATCAAATATTTCCCCAGCCTGCGCGAATACCACCAGTATTTTGGCGTCACCCGTCAAATGCTCGACGAACTGGACAAGGAAATCGTGGTGATGCATCCCGGCCCAATCAACCGCGGGGTGGAATTGACCTCCGACGTAGCCGACAGCCGGCAAAGCATTATCCTGCAACAAGTGGAAAACGGGGTGGCCATTCGTATGGCGGTGTTGTATTTGCTGGCAGCCCAGCGCTGACGAGGTGTCACCTGCGGAGGCACGACGCAGGTGATACCTCGTCAGCGTTACATGGACACCGCGGCCTGATCAAAACATGTCTTCCCGATATTCAAATTTTGTCACCCGGATTGGAGTGCCCGGATTATTAAATTTCACATTGGTTCTCCTGATCTACATCCTGCTTTTCCAGCGCCGGGTGTTGCTCGACATTACCGCGCAGGTGCAAACGTTGGTGAAAGTGTGTCAGGGCGAGGTAGCCTTACCGCCCACGGCCATGTTTTACGCGTTTACCTGGCTGACCGCGTTCGGGCAATGCGATTTTGTACTGTTGATGGGCGGCGCAGCCATTACCCTGGCGGTATTCGGGCTGGCCAAATGGTGGATCACCCGCTATGTTTTGGAAGATTATTTCGGCAAAAAATCAAATGCCTTTGGCTGGCTGGCCCTGTCGCTGGGTTTTGTGTGCAGCCTGCCCACCGCCGACTGGTGGGTGCGGGGATATTACATTGCCGGTCAGCCTTCGCCCAATTACTGGATGAACGGTACGCTTGCCGCGTCATATCCCTTCGCCATTGCCTTATTCTGGCAATCGTACCGGCAATTGCTCAAGCCTTCGTCTGCCTGGTGGCGATGGCAGTTGCTCCTGATCGTATTGCTGGCGCTATCCAAACCGAGCTATTTATTCGTTTTTGGGTTGGTTTACCCTGTATTTTTATTGACGCGACATTACCGGAACCGGGGTGTATGGCCGGCGCATCTGGCGCCGCTGGCGTTTGCCGGAATTGTTTTAGCTATTGAATACTACCTGGTTTTTATTCACCCGCAAAGCGTTTATGTGCGGGATTTTAACCAGGGCCGGGCAAGCGGCGCGCTGATCAGCCTGTTTGAAGTATGGAGGATCTATTCTTCCAATATTCCGGTTTCTGTTTTGGCCGCTGTTGTTTTTCCGTTGAGCGTGGCCGTGTCGTATTGGACCGAACTGCGCCGCCGGTTACTGTTTTGGTATGCCTGGGCCGGCTTCGGCGTATCGCTGGCGATCAGCGCCGTGTTCATGCAAACCGGGGCGGAGTATTACAACTGGTCGTTCCGGTTTCAACAATATGTCGCGGCGTATTTGTTGTTTTTGGTGTCGGCGCTGTTTGTTTGGGAAAAAATAAAGCAAGAGGAGCGCCGGATCAGGAAAGTGAAATTGTGGTGGTGTGTTGGAATGTTTGGACTGCATTTGTGCTCCGGGATATTTTATTTGACGAAAATGTGGTGGACAAAAAGTTATTATTAATGATCTACCGCACCCGCATCTTTTTCAACATCTTTTCTGCCACCCGGCGCCCAGTTTCGGCGGCGCCGTTCATAAAACCCCAGTATTCGGTGCTGGTGTGTTCGCCGGCAAAATAAAGGCGCCGGACGGGTTCGAAGGCTGCGCCGTCAAATTCGGTGACCTGGCCCGGTTTGGGGCAGGAATAACTGCCCCTGACGAATGGATTGGAAGGCCAGGCAGCCAGTTCCATTTTACCGGTAAGACTGGCTTTTGCCCCGGGAAATGCGCCGTCCAAACCCGGGAGGATAAATTCCAGTTGCGTTTGCTCCGTACCGCGAACGGCGCTTTTGCCGTGTTGGCCGCCGAAATAACAGGTAAAACTGCCCGCCCCGGCGTTGTTGTTTTGCATTTGGGCGCTGTCCCAGCCGTTGGGGATTTGCTCATTGAACAGGTAGCCCCGGTAGCCCCGGTTGCGCCAGGGCCGGTCGCGGGTTTCGAGGATAAATTTGGCGTTGGTGCCATAGCCCAGTTCGCGGATGACGCGTTGTTTCAGCGGCGGCAGTTCCATTTTAATGTCGATGTCGCGCAGCACGCTGAAGGGCAGGGTCATGATCACCACGTCGAAAGTTTCTTCACGGGTGGCGCCGTTGACGTTGAAAACCAGCGTGATACTGCTGTTGGCGTTTTCGCGCAGGGCCACCAGCCGGTGTTCGTAGCGGATCTGCCCGTCCAGTTGTCCGGCAATGGCTTTCGGAATTTGTTCGTTGCCACCGATCACTTTGAAGCGTTCGTCGCTGTGGCCGAAGGGATAGAATTTTTCGTTTTTGATCTCAAAAATACTGAGCAGGTTGGCCGCGCTTTGTTCGGCGGGTTCCAGGCCGTTTTCGCCGAGAAAAGCGGCGTGCAGCATTTTTTTAACCCAGGGGCTCACCTGGAGTTTATCAATGTAGTCCGCCATCGACATTTGATCAAAAAAAGCGGCCTGCTTCCGGTTCGCTTTTTTCTGATCACGCTGAATTTGCGGATATACCGCGCTGAACTCTGCCAGCACGTCTTTGGTCGTGAACAGCCGGTTTTCAAAATAAAAGGCGTCGCGTTCGCCGAAAAGGTCTTTTTCCACATCCATGAGCTGGCCGTCGAACCCGGCTACGCGCGCGAACCAGAGCATGTCGGCATGTACGGTATCGATGAATTCGGCGCCGATTTCGGTGTTCAGGTTGCCGTTGTCGAAGATGCGGGCGCTTTTGATGCGTCCGCCGGGGCGTTTATCGCCTTCGAACAAAGTGGCTATTACCCCTTTGCGCCGTAGCACAAATCCGGCGGCCAGGCCGGCCATGCCGGCGCCGACGATGGCGATTTTGTAGTTGGGTTTGTCCAGCGCCGCGCCCAGCAGATCAGAGGCTATGGCCGGGCCGCCGGCGCCCAGCAGCAGTCCGGCGCGGGCGGTAGTACGAAGGAATTGTCGCCGGTCGAGGGTATGGCGATGGTGCTCAACAAGCAGGTCGTCCGTACTTTTTTCCGGATGTTGGTGGGTGAGTCGGGCCAATTGAAAGGCCTGGCGAAGGGTGTGGAGGAGCGTTGTTTTCATATTTTACGGGTAGCCGGGCCTTCGGGTCGCCCCGGGCAGGGCTCTTAAAGGCCAGGAATAAAAGTTGCGCCAAGTTAGGCGTTTTCCTCATG
>JAKLJF010000279.1 GCA_023151335.1 Thermoanaerobaculia bacterium
AGAGTGAAAAAGTAGTGCAGGATGCCCTCAACACTCTCATGGAGGGCCGGACCAGTATCATTATTGCGCACCGCCTGGCCACAATCCGCGAAGTGGACCGTATTTATGTACTGGATGGCGGACAAATCGTGGAGCAGGGCACCCACGAGGAACTGTCTGCGCTGCACGAAGGGTTGTACAGCAGCCTGGCCAAGTTGCAATTCGATTTGGTTTGATCACTGCTCCGTGCCTCTGTGTCTCCATGGTTAAGTTTTTTCACCACGGAGGCACGGAGGCACGGAGAAAACGACATAAAAAAACAATGACCGGCATTCTCCTTGTCAACCTTGGAACCCCCGATGCCCCCACCCGCGGCGCCGTTTACCGCTACCTCAAACAATTTCTGCTCGATCCGCGCGTAATTGACATCCATCCCATTGCCCGGAATCTGCTGGTGCGCGGTATTATCGCTCCCTTTCGTTCGGGCAAATCGGCAGAAGCGTATAAACAACTCTGGACCGAAAATGGCTCCCCGCTCAAATACTACGGCGAACGTCTCGCGAAGCAGGTACAACAACTTTTGGGCGATCAGTACCGTGTGGAACTGGCCATGCGTTATCAAAATCCCTCCATCGAATCGGCCATCGGACGCCTGATGGCCGCGGCGGTGCAGAAAATAGTGGTGTTCCCGCTTTTTCCCCAATACGCCGGCGCCACTACGGGCTCTGTGCATGAGGAAGTGATGCGGGTGCTGGGCAAACAACAGATCATACCCGACACGGTATTCATCAACTCTTACCCCCAACACCCGCAACTGGTAAAACTTTTTGCGGGCAATGCGCGTAAATACGACATCAATAGCTACGACCATATACTGTTCAGCTACCATGGCTTGCCGCAACGGCAATTGCGAAAAGCCGATATATTCAACCACTGCCTGCAACAGGCCGATTGTTGCCGGCGTCTAACGACGGTCAACCGTTTCTGCTATTCGGCCCAGTGCTATGCCACCACGGATGCCATTGCGCGGGAACTCGGTTTGCCAGAGGACCGGTACAGTGTTTGCTTCCAGTCGCGCCTCGGCCGCGATCCCTGGACGCAGCCGTATACGGTGCAAGTGATTGAAAACCTGGCCAAACAAGGCGCCAAACGCCTGCTGGTATTCTGCCCGGCTTTTACCGCCGACTGCCTGGAAACCACCATCGAGATCGGCACGGAATACCGCGAGGACTTTATCCGCTGGGGCGGCGAACAACTGGACCTGGTAGAGAGCCTCAACGATGCGCCGGCCTGGGCGGAGACGGTGGCGGAGATGTGCAGGGGGGAACTTTGAGTTTTGAGTTGAGGCGCGGTCAGGTATAATAAGTTAATTTTCAGTGTACTATTGGATTTCTGAGAACAATACAATTAATTTTCCGTTTCAAAAAATCCTATCCTGTCATCATTCTATCCTGGCAAAACTATGAGCGAACCGCCAAATACTGCACTCTTTTCCGGCCTGTTATGGCTGCTGTTATTTTCCATTTCTCTGCCTTTGACGGCCCAGGATAAAAATGCCTGGGTGTTGAAAAACGATAAAGACGCCGTCAAAGTCTATTACCGCAAATCCTCGGATATTTATGAATTAAAACTGGCCACTTCGCTCAAAGTACCCCTGTCCGGGGTGGCCCGGCTGTTCGACGAAGTGGAAAAATATCCGGTTTGGGGTTATAAAATCACCGAGGCACGATTGCTTAAACGGGTGTCGCCCACGGAGATGTACTACTACTCCCGCCTCGACTTTCCCTGGCCCATGAGCGACCGCGATGTGGTGCTGCATACCAAACTTCAGCAAGACCCAAAAAACGGCGCCGTCATGTCGGTCAGCACCGCTGTGCCCGACTATATTCCCGAAGTGAAAGGCGTGGTACGGGTGCGCAAGGCTGATACCAAATGGACGCTCATCCCCGGCGCCGGAGGCTGGCTGTATGCCGAATATTACCTGCACTCCGATCCGGGCGGCAATATCCCCGACTGGGCCATCAACCTGGCCCTCGACGTCGGCCCGAGGGAGACGGTAAAAAGTATGCGGAAAATCCTGGCCGGAGCGGATTATCAAAATACGAAATTAGCGCATATTAAGGAATAAAGGGGGTTAGATGGTTTAGATGGTTTAGATGGTTTAGATGGTTTGTTTAGAGGGCATTATCTAAACCCTTCTAACCCTCTACCCTCCTAAACCCTCTAAACCTGCCGATTACCCACAAAACCAACATCTTTTAGCAGATGTCTCTCCAGAAGTCTCGGTTTTGTGGGTAATCGTTAGCCCTCCTAAACCCTCTAAACCCTCCTAAACCCTCTAAACCATCTAAACCAAAATCAATGTCCTACGCCAGCCTCCGCGACGCCGCGCGCGATCTTGAAAAACACGGCATGTTGCTCCGTATCAAAGACGAGGTGGATCCCAACCTCGAAATGGCCGAGATACACCGGCAGGTGTTTGACCGGAAAGGGCCGGCCATCCTCTTTGAAAAAGTAAAAGGCAGTCCTTTCCAGGCCTTGAGTAACCTGTACGGCACTTTTGAACGCACGGAATTTCTTTTTCGCCATACGCTGGAGCGCGTCAAACGGGTGATCGAACTGAAAAAGGATCCCGCCAACCTGGCTAAAAAGCCAGGGCGGTATCTGTCGGCGCCGTTTACGGCGATTTCGGCTTTGCCGATGCGAAGCCTGCTGGGCGCTCCCATAACATACGGCACGACTACCATCGACCAACTCCCGCAGGTTAAAAGCTGGCCCATGGACGGCGGCGCTTTCGTAACCCTGCCGCAGGTGTACACTACCGATCCGGAACTGCCCGGCGTCATGCACTCCAACCTGGGCATGTACCGCATCCAGTTGTCGGGCAATGCATACGCGCCCAATGAAGAGATCGGCCTGCACTACCAGTTGCACCGCGGTATTGGCGTGCACCATGCCAAATATAACCGCCTGGATGAGCCGTTCCGCTGTAGCATTTTTGTTGGCGGTCCGCCCAGCCATGCTTTCGCGGCCATTATGCCCCTTCCCGAGGGATTGAGTGAATTGACTTTTGCCGGCATGCTGGCAGGCCGCCGTTTCCGATACCTCAAACAGGACGGTTACACCCTCAGCGCCGACGCCGATTTTGTGATCACCGGCGAAATTTTAAAAAATGTCAAAAAGCCCGAAGGCCCCTTTGGCGACCACCTGGGCTATTACTCGCTGACGCACGATTTCCCCGTGATGCGCGTGCACAAAGTGTATCACCGCAAAGACCCCCTCTGGCATTTTACCGTGGTGGGCCGCCCGCCGCAGGAAGACAGCAGTTTCGGCTGGCTGATCCATGAACTGGTGGCCCCGCTGACGCCCCAGGAATTCCCCGGCCTGAAAGAACTGCACGCCGTGGACGCCGCCGGCGTGCACCCGCTGTTGCTGGCCATCGGACACGAGCGCTACATGCCCTTTCGCGAGCGCGTGCCCGAAGAGATCCTGACCATTGCCAACCGTGTGCTGGGCTCGGGCCAGACCTCCCTCGCCAAATTCCTGTTCATCGCCGCCTCCGACGACGACCCCAATCTCGATACCCACGACATCCCGCACTTTTTCCATCACCTGCTCGAACGCGTCGATTGGACCCGCGACCTGCATTTCCAAACCCGCACCACCATCGACACGCTCGACTATTCCGGCACAGGCTGGAATGCGGGCTCCAAAGTGGTGATCGCCTGCAGAGGAGATAAAAAACGAACGCTGAAAACGGAACTACCCAATGGATTTCAACTGCCCCCCGGTTTTTCCAATCCGCAGTTTTGCCAGCCGGGTATCCTGGCTGTGACGGCGCCCAAATTTGAGGCGGAAAAACCCGCCCGCGAACAGGCCGAACAATTCTGTCAGGCCCTCGACGGTCCCGACCTGCAACACATCCCGCTGATCCTGCTCGTGGACGACAGCCGTTTTACTGCCGCCACGCCAATCCCAGTCACGATGTGTACGGGATACGCTCCTTCACCGAACACAAACACTGGGGCTGCCGCGGCCCGCTGGTGATCGACGCCCGCAAAAAGCCGCAACACGCCCCCGAACTCGAAACAGACCCGCTGGTGCAAAAACGGGTGGAACAACTGCTGTCCAACTATAAATTTTAAAGCCGGGGAATTTTTTTATAAAAATTTTGTTAGGGTGTTTGGAAATGCCGAAACGCTGCGCGTATCTTTGCCCCGCTTTGGAAGAAACGGGTTTTCGGGTGGTCAATCCGCAATCTACAAATCCGAAATCCGTAATCGACAAGGCCCGTTCGTCTAGGGGTTAGGACGCATCCCTTTCACGGATGAAACACGGGTTCGATTCCCGTACGGGCTACCGTAAGGCCGTCAGTTTGACGGCCTTTTTTTATTTTGGTTTTCGCCAACCGGGCTATTACCCTGGCCAATAAAGCCTGGGATGAAAAAGGGTGGACGGATGCAGGTGTAGACCGCTTGCTCAATGCGAAACTCCGCGCTAAAGCCGGCAAATGAAGATAATTGCTTAGAGAAGAACTTTGGAAAGTTGGCAAACTGTCAAATTTCTCTTTTGTCAAGCGGAATTTTTGGTTGTTCAAGAGCAAGTATATAAACTGCGCAATTTCAAGGTCATCTACTGTTACTTTTGCCTTCCCTTGAGGCGTGATGATTAAATCCTCATCTTTACCTCTTCCGACGGCTCAAATACGATGACGGATACCGGCAAGTCGTGCAGCGCTTGTTCGATGAGCGGTTTGACAATGGCCCAATCCAGTCCGCCGTGCCCGCATCCCAACGGGGGCAAGGAAATAGAGCGAATATTTTTTTCGAGGACCACTCGCTTCAAATCCGTCAGTCCATCCCGGATGTATTCCAGTTTTGAGGGTTGTTTCCAGTGTTTTTTGGTCGGAAAATTGATGATGTACCGAAGGCCGTCCATTCGGTTGATTTCCGTAACGAACATGTTGCCGATCTCCACTTCGCCGCGCTTGCAAGCCGCGGCATAGGCGCGGTAGTTTTCTGGAAAGGTTTCCTTGAACTGCAGCGCGATCCCTTTACCCATGACTCCAACCGTATTGACGGTATTCACCAGCGCCTCTACCCGGGCGGCCAGAAGATTGCCTGTTTCATACGTGATCATAAAAGGCCTTTTTTGAAATTTTTACCGGAATCTTTACGGTCGCTTGTTGAAGCAAAGATTCAATTTTTAGTTTGGTTTTTTCACTGTTCACCAACAAGTAGGCGAAACAATCCACCGTCGGTGAAGACGTATTTCAGCCCTTTTTCGACGATACAGTCGTGCTTGACGACTATGTACATAATATCATCCTGCGGAACCTTTAGAACGCCTTCATAGCCGGTAGCCATGTGATACAGCATCGGAGATCTGAGGTCCAGGTAAAACGGAATGTAAGCACTAAGTTACCGCCGGGATGAATCGGAACTTCCAAATCCTTTCTTACGCCGATAAGGCTCCGATCCCCAATATCACGAAAACTCGGATCGGCATCCGGCGAGGATGCCGTTACAAGCCCATGCTGCAGGATATGTGCGAGATGGATGGGTAAAATTGGTCATTGCAACAGGGTTTGCTGTTTTTTGTCCTTAAAATTGCAGAAAACAAAGCAAACGATGATTACAGCCGACACCGTGCGCCAGCTGGCGCTTGCCTTACCCGAAACCGGGGAAGAGCCGCATCATGCCATAATATCCTTCCGGGTAAAAAAGAAAATTTTTGCCACACTGAATCCGCCGGAGCACCGGGCGACGCTCCGTTTTTCGCAGGAAATGCAGGACATCTTCACGCGCATCAGTCAGGGCGCGATCTTCCCTGTGCCGAACGCCTGGGGCAAATACGGCTGGACGACGGTCGATCTCCCGAAAGTAGCGCCGGAACTACTGGAAGATGCGTTGCGCATTGCCTGGCGGGAAGCGGCCCCGGCAGCGTTCAGAAAAAAGTATCGGGATTTTTTTGAGGATGAGGAGTGAAGATCGGTACAGCGTCATGCTGAACCTCCGGTCTTTTTGCCCGCTTTGGCCCTTGCCGGGAATCAGGACCCTCAATGACCGCCATCAACGTTTTTTTAACGCTCCAAACTGAATATTTCAACAGTTAACCAGTCATTTTTCACAAAACTGTTGAAATATGAAATATGTAATTGGAGTATTGCTCGGGTTGTGGGCGTTGTCAACGGCGGCGCAAACAACCAAAGGAGCCTGGATGTTGGGAACCACGGTCGGCATTTCCACCGATGCGCCCTATAATTTGCAGGCTCCTCCTGCCGATAACCACTTCGGCATAAATTATCTCAATACCACGTACAAAACCGGCGATTTTAAAGAAACTGAAAACGCTACGCTGGTCTCGTTTGCGCCGGCTGTGGGGTATTTTGTCGCCGATCGGTTGATGCTGGGACTGAATGTGAATTTGGCCTATGCCGACTTTGAAGGAGGCGATGTTTTGTTTACCACTTTTTTGCCGAACGCCCGTTTTTATATCAATGCTTCGCCAAAGGTGCAGCCTTTCGTGGAAGGTCGCGGGGGCGTCACCATATTGGCACAACAAGGCGAGTTTCCACGCTCTTCAATTTATCTCGTAGGGGGCCGTGGAGGCGCCGCATTGTTCCTGAATGAAGCAGTATCGCTGGATTTTTTCCTGGATTACATCTATGCCATTGAACCGGAGAACACGGACAGGGATATACCGAAAACGACCAATTCCGGTTTTGGTTTGGGGATCGGGTTCAG
>JAKLJF010000027.1:0-7140 GCA_023151335.1 Thermoanaerobaculia bacterium
TTTCGCTAAAATACGAGGTTTTAAACAGATTTTTCCCGGAAATAGTTTGAATAAAACAGCCGGTACCTCCAGGGTATCGGTATAAATACGAACGTGGAAAACGCTGTCTCCTGCTCCCCGGCGCCCTTCACATCAAAAATTCCCATCTTTGTGTGCCTTACGTCACCGATCACGGCGCCACGAGATGAAAACATTCGCCCTTTTTGCTTTGCTGCTCGGCCTGCCGGCCTTGGCCCCGGCCCAGTGTTACACCGCTTTGCGGGAAAAAGGCAAAGCGCTCGTACAGCAAAAAAAGTACGATGAAGCCATTGCCGCCTTCAGAAACGCCAAAGCATGTAAGACCGACAAGCCCGCCAACGGTGACAGCGAAATGGACGCGCTCATTAAAGATGCGGTAAACCGGAAACCCAAACCCGCGCCTTCCGGCCCCACCGATACCCAAAAAAAGGCCGATGACGCTCTGTATAAAGTCGCAAAAGCGGCCAATACGATCGCCGCTTACCAAGCGTATCTGAACGAGTGCCAACTTTGCAGCCATGCCGGCCCGGCCAGGGCAGCTATTCGCCGCCTGAAAAAGCCCGGTACCGCGGGCACGACGTCCACGCCGCCCGCCGTTCGCTGCGACGGCTGCCCCGAAATGGTTTTTGTGCAGGGCGGCCGCTTCACCATGGGCTGCCAAAGCAGCGCCCGCGACGGCGAGTGCTACGACTACGAAAAACCGCCCCATGAGGTGACGGTACGCGATTTTTATATCGGAAAATACGAAGTGACGCAGGCCGAATGGCGGGCGGTAATGGGCAGCGACCCGCCGGACCTGTACAACAAGGGCTGCGACCGTTGCCCGGTAGAAAATGTTAGTTGGGACGATGCGCAGGAATTTATCCGGAGACTGAACGCCAGAACGGGTAAAAAATTCCGCCTCCCGACCGAGGCGGAATGGGAATACGCCGCCCGGGGCGGCAACCAAAGCCGGGGTTACCTCTACAGCGGCAGCAACAATATCGGCGAGGTAGCCTGGTACCAGGACAATTATCAAAACGGCAGTACCTTCGGCGCGCAAAAGACCACCCGCCCCGCGGGTACGCGCAAAGCGAACGAACTGGGTATTCACGATATGAGCGGCAACGTGTGGGAATGGGTGGAGGACGACTGGCACGACAACTACCAGGGCGCCCCTACCGACGGCCGCGCCTGGGTGGATAGGGGCAGCCGGGGCGGTGCCCGTGTGTACCGCGGCGGCCTTTGGAGCGTTATCGCGCGCTATTGCCGCGCCGCCAGTCGCTACAGCTGCACGCCGGCGTACCGCTACGGCAATCATGGCTTCCGCCTTGCCCTCCAGTTTTGAGGTTTGCCGTTCCGGCTTTCTAATGAGCACAAGGGGCGAAGAGCGGCGCCCAAGCCCTTAAGTTGATGGCTATAGGCCTGCGGAGAGGGAGCGGGGGGCTTTGCCCGTTCTCTGGAGCCGCCGCGCCCTTACTTTAGCGTCCGGGCCGCCTCCTGGTACATATCGCTGTCGATGAGCCTGCGGGCATCTTCGGCTGCCGGGTTGGCGGGCCACAGGCGCAGCATCGAGTCGACGTGGGCGCGGGCGGCGTTGCCGAGTTCATTTTCGAGCAGGTTGAGGGCGTCGGCGCGGTGGGCGTCGAAGGATTTTTCCAGCGCCCGCAGCATTTTTTCGGCATCGGCGCGGTGCGGGCCGGCGGGGTGGTTTTGCAAAAAATCGCGGTAAGCGGGTATCGTGCCGGCTTGCCGGGTGGTGGCCCATGCGGCGGAGTCGCCGCTGGGTTGCTCTGTTTGTACAGGACGGGGCCACAGTAAATAAAGCAGCACGGCAGCCGTTACCGTCAGGAGTGCAGACAAGGCCATGCGCAGCGGAAAGGGGCGGGACTTTTGGACAGCGCGTTGCAGTTGTTTGATGCGCCGCCGGGCTTCGGGGGCGTACCGGCCGTTGGGGTAATGCGCGAGGTAGGCGTCCAAAGCATCCGGGCCACCGGCCGTTTGGGCCTCGTACCAGGCGTTTTCTTCGGCGGCGCGTTGTTCGGCAGCCGCTTTTTCTTTGGCTTCGGCCGCTTCGGCCTGTTTGTGCCGGGCCGCTGCTTCAGCGCGATTTTTCTGAAGTTTATTTATGGCTGTCTGGATCCCCCTGACCGTGTCGAGCCAGGCCTTGTGGCTTGAGCCCCACGAAGCGTCATCCACCGGTACGCCGTCTTTCGGCAATGCCTGCAAGCCTGCCAGGGCGGTGGTATTCCACATGCAATGGCTGACGATGATGGGAATCATTACGGCTTCCTGCCGGTCGTGGCGCTTGCGGGCTTCGCGGAATTCCACATTTTGGATGTATTTGCTGGCAAAAAAGTTGGAGCTGACCAGCAAAAGGATGATATCCGCCTGTTTGAAATTGCCCATGATGGCCGATTCCCAGTCGTCGCCGGGGGCTATCCGGTCGTCGCTCCATACGCGCAGAAGTCCGTCCTGCTCCAGGGGAGCAAGATGCTTTTTGAGGGAAACGCGATAAGCCTCGTCTTCCCGGGAGTAGATGATAAAGGCCAATGGCGGCTGTTCGGCCATGTTATAGTTTTTTCACCCGCAAATATAATACTTCGGCTGCGAGGTGACACCTCCCTCGTGCCCGGAGGTGTTACCTCGCCTTAAACGCCGCGATCGCCTCCTTCGAAAACGCCGACAGCGCCAGCCGCCCGCTGATGGCGGCACGCTCGCGCAGCAGCGTATCCCAGTGGTCCGTTCCCTGCCAGAAGATCTTTTTCAGTTCTGTCAGTGCCTCCGGGTTATACGAGGCGAGGTTTTGCGTGAAATGGTCGAGGTAGGCGTCCAGTTGCTCCACCGTATCAAATGCTTCCTGGAACAGGCCTTTTTCTTTGGCCCAGGCGGCGGTTTGCCATTCGCCGGGGTTGAGGGCCATTTGACTGAAGGCAGCCGTACCCACCTTGCGTTCCACGGCGGGGCCGATGACGAAGGGGCCGAAACCGACAGCCAGTTCGCTCAGGCGCACCGAAGCGTATTGCGAGGCCATACAAAAATCAGTGCCGGCGGCCAGTCCCACGCCGCCGCCCACGGCTTTGCCGTGAATACGGCCGACGATGATTTTCGGGCAGCGCCGCATGGCGTTGATGACGTTGCCGAAACCGGAAAAGAACGCCAGGCTGGTTTCAAAATCGCGAATGGCCATCAATTCATCGAAGCTGGCGCCGGCGCAAAAGGTCTTGTGTTCCGCGCTGCGCAGCACGATGGCCTTTACGGCAGGATCTTTTCCCGCGGTGTCGAAAGCGTCTATCAGGCCTTGCAGCAGCAGGCTGGGCAGGCTGTTGTGGTTGGGGTGAAAAAAGGTGATATGGGCAATGCCGCCGGGTGTAATGTCGGTGCGGACATAGCCTTGGGTAGTGATATCGTTCATGGCGGTGGTGTTTGGTTAAGCCAGCGCAAAAGTAGCGCTTGGGCTAAATCTATGTCCCCCTCCTGACAAATTCCTACACTTTCCCGCCGCAGATGCCAAAACCTTGAACGGATACCGTTTATTTTGTCCAACTCATGGTAAAATAAACACGGATATGACGTATCAAATTTCTTTCAAACATCTCGTTTGGATACCGGTATTTTTACTGGCCGCCTGTATCAAAACGGAGATCATCCCGGAAGTACTGGAGCCGGAACTTTCCGTTTCCCCGGCGGCGGTTTCCCTGCTGCCGGGCGGAACCGCCACCCTCAACGCTGTTTATACCGATAGCGAAGGCCAACCGCGCCCGGAACTGATCTTTTATTACAGTGCCGGCCCCGCGGTAGCCGAAGTGAGTAGTGCTGGCGTGGTGACCGCCAAAGCGCCCGGACAAACCTGGATTGTTGCCACGGCCGCCGGTCTCGCCGATTCGGTGCTGGTGACTGTGGCCAGCGACAACAACGCTGTGGCCCGCGTGGAAATCACAGGCGCCCCGGCGTCCCTGAATACCGGGGCCACTGTCCAGCTGCAGGCCCGGGCATATAACATGAACAACCAGGAATTGAACGGCCAGACCTTTACCTGGGCGAGTTCCAACGGCGCCGTACTGAGCGTTGATGCCAATGGCAAGATAACCGGCGGCAACAGCGGTACCGCAGCCATCACGGCCACTGCTGCCGGCATTCAGAGTCTGCCTGTGACCATACAAGTATTACCGGCCGGTGGGCTTTCGCGCAGCGGCCAGTTTTCCGGCAACTCCGGCTATACCGTGAGCGGTACCGCTACCCTGCAACAGACCGGGAATGAACTCACCCTTACCCTGGGCAGCAATTTCTCCTCGGGTAACGGCCCCATGCTCGGCGTTTACCTCGCGAAAAACGCGTCAGGTGGCCTGAATACCCAAAACAGCCTGAAACTGGACAACCTGAAAAGTAATTCCGGCATGCAAACCTACCCTGTACCCGCTGGCGTAGGCTTGCAGGATTACGATTACGTGGTGATCTATTGCATTCCGTTCAATGTGCGGTTCGGAACGGCGAAGTTGGATTAGGGGAATACTTTTCGCCTCTCTGCAAAAAGTATTTACAGGTTCAAAAACAGGAGTTCATTATTATTAATTCATTGAAATTTATACTCTTAAGAGAATATGCAACTTACTCGAAACATTATAATCACCGTTCTTTCCTTGTTTTTTTCAAGCGGCGTTTCGTTCGCCACCGGCTGGCCGCAACCGAAAGGACACGGTTTTTTCAAACTGGATTTCAGCATGATCCGCGCCCGGCAGTTTTTCAGCATGGACGGCGAGATATACGACATCAACGGCGCCGGCACCATGCTGGGCAATTATACCACGGCCTTTTATGGGGAGTTCGGCCTCACCAAACGTTTGACGGCTATTGCCTACGTTCCTTTTCTCGTGCGCAATACGGTGAATGAAGGGGTCGGCGCCATTACCGGCGAAATATTGCAACCCGGCCTGGAAAACACGGCGTTTGGCGACACCGACCTCGGCCTGCGATACGGGTTCCTGCAAAAAGGTCCCTGGGTGCTGGGCGCCACCGTAATGTTCGGCATACCCAGCGGCGACTATAAAAATGCCGACCTGCTGTACACCGGCGACGGCGAATTCAACCAGTTGTTACAGGTGGAGTGGGGCTACGGCGCGGCACGCTGGTATGCCACGGGTTTTATCGGCGCGAACAACCGGACCAAAAATTTCTCCGATGAATTCCGTTACCACGCCGAATTCGGCTACTGGGTTTTGAAAAACAGATTCCTGGCCGCCCTGAAGTTTGCCGGCGTGGAATCCTTCAACAACGGCAACCCCACGGGCTCCGGCAACGGACTGTTTTCCAATAATGTGGAATTTTCTTCGCCACAACTTGCCCTGACTTACGAACACAAACAAAAATGGGGCCTCACCGCCCAAATCGCCGGCGCCATGTCGGGCCGGAACGCCCTGGCCTCGCCGGCGATTTCGGTGGGGGTGTATTGTAAAGTTTGAAGTTTGAACTTCAAGCTAACAACTGTGCCGAGTGATTTTCCGTGTCCACCTTGGTGATGATCCGTTCGATTTTGCCGGCTTCATTGATCACGAAGGTGGTACGGTGAATGCCGTCGTAGGTGCGGCCCATGAATTTTTTCGGTCCCCAAACGCCGTATGCAGTGGCGACAGTGTGGTCTTCGTCGGCCAGGAGGCTGAAGGGGAGATTATACTTTTCCTGAAATTTGACGTGTTTTTTGACGGAATCCGGGCTTACGCCGAGGATTTCATAACCTTTTGCCAAAAACTGCGGATAACCGTCGCGCAGGCTGCACGCTTCGGCCGTACAGCCCGGGGTGTCGTCTTTCGGGTAAAAATACAGTACCAGTTTCTTGCCTTTGTAGTCGCTCAGCCGGGCCGTTTGGCCCTTTTCGGTCATCGCGGCAAAATCGGGCGCCGGATCGCCTTCCTTCAGATGAAACATATTTTAAGTGATGAGTGATGAGTGATGTTAAGTGATGAGTGATGAGTGATGAGTAACGGGTATTTAGTTTTTTTGTTCATCACTCATCACTCATCACTCATCACTCATCACTCATACCTCTCGTCTGTCAGCGCCAGTAAAAAAGCTTCGAGGTCTTGTTTTTCCTGTTCGGTCAGGTTGAGCGGTTTGGCGAGCAGGGGGTCGCGATTGAAGCTGTGGCTGACAAATTTATCCGGCTGGTCGTAATACTCGATCACTTCGCGCAGGGTGCGGAAAGAGCCGTCGTGCATATAAGGCGCTGTAACGGCGATGTTGCGCAGGCCGGGCACTTTGAATTTGCCCAGATCGGCGGAATCTTTGGTGATGGCAAACCGCCCGGTGTCATTGAGTTTCTTTCCATCGAAGAGGCCGATATTCCGGAACTCATCGCCGGTAAAATCGGGGCTGAAATGGCAGTCGAAACATTTACCCTTGGTCATAAAAACTGCGCGGCCTCGGATGGCGGAGGCGCTCATGGCAGTGTCGTTGCCCTGCATCCAACGGTCGAACGCGGTATTGCCGGTTTCCAGTGTGCGAATGAAGGAAGCCAATGCGTCTGCGAGGGTAAGCGTATCGGCTGGCCGGCCGTAAATGGCTTTGAAAAATCTGTTGTAGCGGGCGCTGTTGCGCAGGCGGTCGAGGGCAACAGGCAAGGGGAGGTTCATTTCCACCGGGTTTTCAATGGGTTGTACCACTTGTTGTTCGAGGGTGCCGGCGCGGCCGTCCCAAAAAAACGCGGAGCGCGCGCTCATGTTGGTGATGGCCGGCGTGTTGCGGGCGCCCTTTTGGCCACCTACGCCGAGGCTTACTGCCGATGTATCGGAAAAAGCAAAAGCCGGGATATGACAGGAAGCGCAACTGATGCTTTGATCGGAAGACAGGATCGGGTCTTCGAACAGGAGCCGGCCCAGGTCCTCGTTGGTTTGAGGCGCCGCTTCGCCTGGCTGAAAGGCCGCGGCAGCCAGCAAAATGAACCCGGAAAACAAAAAAATGGCGGAATACAGGCGTATCATAGCGGCGCGAAGATAGGGGCTGCCCACGATTCTGTTGTATGACCTTCGTCATGCACGGGGCTTATTCAAATTCCAGCAGCACATGTCCCTTCTCTACCGCTTGTCCTTTGTGTGTAAGCACCGCTTTTACCAAGCCGTCGCCGGCGGCTTTTATGATATTTTCCATCTT
>JAKLJF010000027.1:7164-9847 GCA_023151335.1 Thermoanaerobaculia bacterium
GGGTCGCCTTTTTGAACGGATTGGCCTGCTTCCACCAATATACTGATCACCAGGCCGGGCATCGGCGCTTTTACGTTATTCACTTTGTGAGCGCCTCCGAGGGTCAGGCCCAATTGATGCACCAGGCGTTCATAGTAATCGGCGATTTTGACTTTATACTCGACGCCTTCGATGCGCAGGGTGCAGCTGCGGCTGCTGTAATCGGATTCCAGCACTTCAATGTGGTAAGAATGCCCGTTATGGAGCAGGTGAAACGTCTCTTCGCCGTTAGGGATGATGTCGAGGCCGCGGGCTTCGTCGGGTTGAAGGTCGAATTCGTAGTGCCCGTTGACAGAAACTTTGAAAGGTTCTTTTTTCACGTAAAAAATGATTTAAAAAACCCGGCAGGTTAGTACGGTAATATCGTCGGGAAAAGGTTGGCGCCCGCGATAGGCCTCCACAAAAGCCAGGAGTTGGATGTTCAGTTCTTTAGCGCTGAGCTGGGCATGTTTCAGCAGGAAATCCACGAGTTTGGCTTCGCTGAATTCTTCCCCTTCGTCGTTTTTTACGTCGGTCAGCCCGTCGGTGTAGGAAAAGATCATAGCTTCGTCGGTCAGGCAGACGCCGCCGATTTCGAGGAAGGGCAATTCCGGCATCCAGCCGAGTACTGTGCAACCGTTTTTAAGTGGCACCACCTCGCCATTGCACAACAAAAGCGGGGGTGTATGGCCGGCATTGATGTAATGCAGGGTGCGCGTGTTCGTGTCGTAGCGGGCGAGGAAAAGGGTAATGAACCGGTCGCCCTGGGTGACGCGGTGCACGGCGGCGTTCATTTCCTGGACGATTTCTTCCAAGGTTTGGCAGCGGGTGACGAGCGCACGCAGGTTGGCCTGGAAGTTGGCCATCAGCAGGGCAGCTGAAACGCCTTTGCCGGTAATGTCGGCGATACAAAAAACAATGGTGCCGTCGGGGAATTCCACTACATCGTAATAGTCGCCGCCTACGGCAAAATGCGGTTTGTAGATGCTGGACAGTTGAAAATTTTTGCCGGAGGGCAGGCGGGAAGGCACGAGCGTACGCTGAATCTCGGCAGCCAGTTCGACCTCCCGGTTAAGCACTTCCTGGCGCAACTGGGTTTTAAACAGCCGTTTGTTTTCAATGGCTACCGCGATCACGTTGGTAATGGTGGTGACAAACTGGACTTTGTTGTACACGTCGTCGTCGTCGTCGAAACCGCCGATAAAAGCGTAGGCAATAGGCTCGTCTTTGTGCATGACCGGTACTACCAGATCAAATTCCCGGATCAGCGCGTGCTCGGAGTTTTCCAGCCCGCGGGTAGAGCGGTATTTGGACAGTTCCTGGTTGACGTCGTGCTCCAGCAATTTTTCCTCCACGCCCAGTGCGGTTTTGCATTCCCATTTTCCGCTTTCTTTAAAAAACAGCGCCATTTTGCGAATGCCGATTTCCCAACGGAGAAAGGAATTGTACATGTTGAACAGCCCGTCCGACGACACATTTTCATTAATAGCCTGCGTGATCGCCAACAGACTGTTGATCTGCAGCTGTTTCAGGTTGATCTCGCGCTCCAGTTTTTCGATGCGTGTCAACGTTCGTTTTATTTCCTGTAATTCCGGCATGGAGAAAGTCCCTGGCTTAGCGCCTGTTTTGGAAGGGATGTTATAATTTCGTGCGAAAAGGTACGCACATTTTGTAAATGTGCGCTGTTCCGGAAAAAATTCAAACGCCTGAATGTTCATCCTGTACACATTTTCCGGCGAGCTGTTCCGGGAAACGCGGAAAACTTGTGAACTTTACGCCCTGAAACACAACCTGTATACGGGTTTCTACTTGTACCAACCATATTGTTATGGAAGACGTCAGTAAAATTATCGCCGAAGCAAAGGCACAAATGGACAAAGCCCTCGAACACCTGGATCACGAGCTGACCAAACTCCGGACCGGCAAAGCCTCCTCCGCCATCGTTCAGGATTTGCTCGTGGAATATTACGGAACTCCCACACCGTTGCCGCAAATCGCCAACATTCAGGTATCCGATGCGCGTACTATTGTCATTCAGCCCTGGGAGAGAAATATGCTTGGACCGATTGAACGGGTGATCATCAATGCCAATATCGGTATCACGCCCGCCAATGATGGCGAGGTGATCCGGCTTTCGGTGCCACCCCTGACCGAAGAACGACGCAAAGATCTGGTGAAAAAGGCTAAACACGCCGGCGAGGAAAGCAAAGTGGGGGTGCGCAACGCCCGTCATAAAGGCCTTGATCAAATCAAGAAAGCAGTGAAGGACGGTCTGCCCGAAGATATGGGTAAACGCAAGGAAGCCGAACTGCAGGACCTGGTCAATAAATATGTGGAACAGGTGGATAAGGTCGTAGGCGCCAAAGAAAAAGAGATAATGACTGTTTGATAAGGTTGAGCGGGTTTAACGGGTTGAGCGGGTTTAACGGGTTCCTTAACCCTTAGCATTATTAATCAGGGAAACCAAGGGTTAAGAACCCGCTCAACCCGTTAAACCCGCTCAACCCGTTAAACCCGTTAAACCCGCTCAACCTTTTTAAAAAATGAACTTAGAAAAATTTCTCGTCATCGCCGGCGTACCCGGCGTACACAAGCTGATCGCTACGCGCAGCAACGGTTTGGTCATAGAAGACCGGCAAGAGGGCCGCACCCGATTTGTACCGGT
>JAKLJF010000027.1:9857-17740 GCA_023151335.1 Thermoanaerobaculia bacterium
CACAAGCTGATCGCTACGCGCAGCAACGGTTTGGTCATAGAAGACCGGCAAGAGGGCCGCACCCGATTTGTACCGGTGCGTCAGAACCAGATAACCCCGCTCGGCACAGTAGCGGTTTACACGGACACGGAGGAAGGCACCCTGCCTATCGCCGATGTTTTTCAAAAAATGCTGGATCAGTTGGAAAGTACGCCGCCGGTTCCCTTAACGGCTAACAGTGCGGAGCTGCGCCGGTATTTTACGCAAATCCTGCCCGAACACGACCGCGACCGGGTGCATATTAACGATATCAAGAAGTGCATCAAATGGTTCAATTTTATGCAGGAAAAAGGTATATTTGATGAAGTGAAAAGCGAATCTGTGCCGGCGGAAGCGCCGGCGGCCGGATCAGAGCCGGATCAAACCGATTCCAACCCGTAAATCTCCATGTATAAAGGAAAAAAAGTAGTTGTCGTATTACCGGCTTACAACGCCGCCAAAACGCTGGAAAAAACCTATCGTGAAATTCCCTTCGATCTGGTGGATGAGGTGATCCTGTGCGACGACCACAGCCGCGATAACACCGCCGAACTGGCCCGGCAACTAGGTATCAAACACGTGCTGGTGCACGAAAAAAACAAAGGGTACGGCGGCAACCAGAAAACGCTGTATAACAAGGCCCTCGAAGTGGGCGGCGATATTGTGATCATGTTGCACCCCGACTACCAGTACACCCCCAAGCTTATCCCTTCGATGGTCAACATCATCGGGGAAGAGTTATATCCCGTAGTACTCGGTTCCCGCATTCTCGGTATGGGCGCCCGCAAAGGCGGCATGCCGCTGTACAAGTATATTGCCAACCGCTTTCTTACCTTTACGCAAAATACGCTCGTTCACTACAAACTGTCGGAATATCACACCGGCTACCGGGCTTTCAGCAGGCTGGTACTCGAAAGCATCAATTTTAACGAGAATTCCGACGATTTTGTCTTCGACAATGAAATGCTTTCCCAGATCATTTATGCCGGTTTCGACATCGGCGAAGTGACCTGCCCGACGAAGTATTTCAAGGAGGCATCGAGCATCAATTTTCGCCGGAGCATGAAATATGGCCTGGGTGTGCTGCGGGTGTCGTGCAGCCACTGGCTGCAGCGAATGGGGCTTGTCGACCTGTCGATGTACCGGAAAAAAATGTAAAATCTAAAAAGCAAAAGGTAAAATCCGGACTACCGCGCGCAGTGCCTTTTACCTTTTGACTTTCACCAATGTGCACCGTAACCTACCTTCCCTGGCGCGACGGGTTTATCCTGACGCACAACCGCGACGAAGCGCCCACGCGCTCGCCCTGGCATATTTCCCGTGAAAAAAGGGCAGGCGATACGCTGATCTTTCCCAAAGACATTAAAGCCGGGGGGGGCTGGGTGGCCGCCGCGCGCAGCGGCCGGGTGGCTTGCCTGCTCAACGGCGCCTTTCTGAAACACCAGCACCAACCGCCTTACCGCCGAAGCCGCGGGCTGGTACTGCTTGATTTTTTTGACTGGCCCCATCCCGACCATTTTTTTGCCCGGTACGACCTGGCGGGTATCGAACCGTTCACCTTTTTGTTTTTTACCGCCGGCCGCGTTACCGAACTGCGCTGGGACGGCGCACAACGCCACTTGCGCGACCTTTCGCCGGCGGAACCACATTTCTGGTGCTCGGCCACACTTTACCCTCCACCCATGCAAGCCCTGCGGGAGCAGATATTTCGCCAATGGCTTGCCCGATTTTATATGTTTCCACCCAACACCCTGCCGGCTGTCTCCGAAAAATCAGACCCAGCCTCCTCTGCCGGCCGTCCACCGTCTGCCGTCTACCGTCTGCCGTCCTCCATCCATCACCTCCACCTTATGGGCAGCGTAGGCGACCCGGAAAACGATTATGTGATGAACCGGGGCGGGCGGGTTTGTACGGTGAGCATTACGCAAATATTATTTCGGGAAAGCCAAATTAAGATGCGATATACCGAGTTGCTTGAAGGACATGGGGATCGGAAACAGATACGTCTGGCCGGGAGGTAATTTATATTTCGGAGCCGGGGTAAATAATTGCCTGCAATGCGGCTTTTAACCAATATTTATAAAAAAAGCCAGGCTTGTGCAGCCTTTCCCAAATTTATTGTGTCTGTTTAGTTAATTTTTTCAAAATTCCCGAACCAAAGGTTGTTTCGTGCATTTAATGTTCATACTTTCGGGTCGAATTTATTAATTTGTAATCTGTTGCCGATGAAATTTCTTTTACCCTTGTACATTTTTCTGCTGTTCGGTGTGGCGGTACAGGCCCAAAATTCCAGCAAAGCAGACCTCTCCGTTTACCCCAATCCCACCACGGAGTATATTTCAGTGAACGACAATAACGACGCCGTCGGTTATGTTGCCATATTTAATTTGGTTGGCAAAAAAGTGAAGGAATTTGAATATATCAAGGGAGAATCCCTTTTTGTGGCCGACCTGCCCAAAGGTATGTACCTGGTACAGGTGCAAAACCGAAGCCGGGGGGTGCTAAAGACGCAGAAAGTGGATAAACGGTAATTTTTACCGCTGCTTATCCGGGCTGCTTACACACCATACACGATGAGAAAACACAGGCCATTTCGGGGAAAAGACCCGGAATGGCCTGTGTAGTTTCGGTTGAAAGTTAGTCAATACGCGATTATACCTCCGGCAGTTTCTGCGCGCCCGTTGGGATTCTGTACTACTTCTTCTTTTCTTTCCCCGGCTTTGCTTTTACCGTTTTTTCTTTCCTTACTTTCTTTTTCGGCAGATCCTGCCCTTCAAAGATCTGAACAGCCAGCGGGGCCAGGCGGAACGTGATAGAATGGGCCTGCCCGTGCGATTCTTTTTTGACGGCTTTCAGGTCGGTGTTGGTTATCCCGCTGCCGCCGAAGCGGGGGGCGTCGCTATTGAGCAGTTCGTGCCAGACGCCGCCGTAGGGTACGCCGAGGGTATATTCTTCCAGCACGGTGGCGTTGAAATGGCAAACCACCAGCAGCACCTTGTCGGAAGGGCGGCCTTTACGCAGAAAAGCGATGACGCAATTTTCCGTGTCGTCGCCGCCAATCCAGGCAAAACCTTCGGGCGCAAAGGCGTGCCACCAGAAAGCGGGATGCGCGGTGTAGAGGAGATTGAGTGCCCTGACCCATTCCTGTATGCCCTTGTGGTAGTCGTACTGGAGCAGTTCCCAGGTGACGCCGCGGTCGTGGCTCCATTCAGTCGACTGGCCGATCTCGCCGCCCATAAACAGGATTTGTGTTCCGGGGTGCGTCCATTGATGCCCGAACAGCGCGCGCAGGTTGGCGAACTTTTGCCATTCGTTGCCGGGCATTTTGTACAGCAACGAAGCTTTCATGTGTACTACCTCGTCGTGGCTGAGCGGAAGCATGAACCGTTCGGAGAAAGCGTACACCAGGGAAAAAGTGATCTCATTCTGGTGCCATTTCCGGAAAATAGGCGGTCGTTTGAAGTAATTGAGCGTGTCGTGCATCCAGCCCATCATCCATTTCTGTCCGAAGCCGAGTCCGCCGTCCCAGGCGGGCCGGCTGACGGCAGGGAAGGCCGTGCTTTCTTCGGCAATGGTTTCGATCCCGGGGTAATTTTTATAGGCGGCCTCGTTGAAATCACGCAGAAAGGAAATGGCCTCCAGATTTTCGCGCCCGCCGTGAATATTCGGTATCCATTCGCCTTCCTTGCGGGAATAGTCGTGGTATAACATCGAAGCCACGGCGTCTACCCGCAAGCCATCGATATGATACTTGTCCAGCCAGAACAAGGCATTGGAGATGAGAAAAGAGCGCACTTCATTTCGGCCGTAGTCGAATACATAACTGTTCCAATCGGGATGAAAACCGCGCCGCATGTCGGCATATTCGTAGAGGTGCGAGCCGTCGAACAGATATAACCCGTGGATGTCGCCCGGGAAATGGGAGGGCACCCAGTCGAGGATAACGCCGATGCCGGCCTGATGAAAGGCGTCGACCAGGAACATAAACTCTTCGGGAGTGCCAAATCGGCCGCTGGGAGCAAAATAACCAGTGATCTGATAGCCCCAGGACGGGAAATATGGATGTTCCATCACCGGCATCAGTTCCACGTGGGTAAAGCCCATGTCTTTTACGTAGGGTACGAGTTCGCCGGCCAGTTCTTGGAAATTGAGGGAACGGTTGCCGTCTTCCGGTAATTTTTTCCAGGAGCCGGAATGTACTTCGTATACCGACCAGGGTTTGGGTTTGCCGGCGATTTCCAGGCGGTGTTCGAGCCATTTCTCGTCGTGCCACTGGTAATCGAATTCCCATACCATGGAGGCGGTGTTGGGCGGTGTCTCCCAACGCAGGGCGTAAGGGTCGCCTTTATCCAGCCCCTTGCCGTTGTGCATAGTGATATGGTATTTATACACGGTTCCTTTTTCCAGGTTGGGGATGAAGCCTTCCCAGATGCCGCTTTTATCCCACCTGGGCAGCAGCACGTGGGCGCCCGGATTCCAGTTGTTGAAATTGCCGGTAACGGAAACTTTGCGCGCATTAGGCGCCCACACGGCAAAATAAACGCCCTTTTCGCCGTCATTTTCCACCAGATGGCTGCCCAGTTTTTGATACATGCGAAAATGTTTGCCACCCTGGAACAAGGAAATATCGAACTCTGTAAGGAGCGAAAAAGGTTTGACTGATTGCATAATCACGTGAATTGGGTAGTCATCAATAACAAAGAAGCGATCCGTGCAGGTTTTGAGGCAGGTAAATGTATGACCAAGTACACCAAATGAGGAAGAAATGCCGGAGAAAGAATATGATTTCAGTGGAAAAATCGCCTTGGCACAGTTTTGGTAGTTTTTGTTAACGCAAATTAAACTGTATTCCAAACCCTGCATCGCATCGCTATGGATGTTCAATCGGTCCTGCAACGTTTCCCGCTGTTGTCGACGCTTTCGCCACTTGAATTACACCAGTTGGTTCAAATGTCCGAACTGCGCACTGTCCACAAACACGGCTTTATTTACCTGGCCGACGAGCCAAGTGATTACCTCTGTTTTTTACTCCAGGGAACCGTCAAAATCGGCATTTATTCACCGGATGGCAGGGAAATTATCAAAAGTATCCTGCACCCGCTCACCATGTTCGGCGAACTGGGCCTGACCGGTGAATGCCAGCGCGCCGAATTTGCCTGCGCCATGAACCAGGAAGTAAAGTATTGCGCCGTAAAGGTTTCGGATTTTAAACGCCTCATCCAGGAAAATTTTCACCTGGCACAGGCGGTGATGCTTTTCCTGGGCGAGCGCCTGCGCAAGGCCGAGCGACAATGGGAATCGCTCATTCTGAAAGACGTGCGCACCCGTATTGTTGAGTTTTTAAAGGAAAGCGCCGGCGAACGAGGCCGCCAGGTTGGATTTGAGACCCTTGTGAAACATGGCCTCACACAGCAGGATATCGCAAATCTCGTTGGCGCCAGCCGCCAGACGGTAACGGCCATACTGAACGAACTCCGCAAATCGAATCTCATTCATTTCAACCGGAATTCAATCCTGATCCGGGATATGGAAAAACTGAACTGAACTCCACGGGGAGTTTATTACAGATGAAGGTTGTCGGGCCGCGCAAGCCCGGCAATTTTTTTCCATACCGGTCAACGAGGTTCCAGGCTCAAAATTGGGCTGGATTCACACCAGTTGTTCGCTGATCTTGCCGAATCGCCGTTCCCTTCTCTGGTAGCTCAATATGGCCTCATACAATTCTTTTCGCCCGAAATCCGGCCAAAATACCGGTGTGAAATACAATTCGGCATAAGCGATTTGCCAGAGCAGGAAGTTGGATATGCGCGTTTCGCCGCTGGTGCGAATCAGCAATTCCGGGTCGGGGATACCGCGGGTGCTGAGGGCATTTTCAAAGACTTTCTCATCGATGTCGCGCGGGTTTAATTGCCCTTGAGCGGCTTGTTCGGCCAACAGCCGGGCCGCACGCAGAATTTCCCATTTAGCCGAATAGTTGAGCGCCAGTACAAGCGTAATCCGCGTATTGTTTTTGGTTTTTTCAATACCCTCCAGCAGCGCCTGATAACTGGCACTGGGCAGCGCTTCCAGGTCGCCAATCGCCATGAGACGCACGCCGTTTTTGTTCAGGTCGCGTATTTCTCCACGAATAGTTTCTACCAGGAGGCCCATCAGGGCAGTAACTTCGGCCGGCGGGCGGCTCCAGTTTTCGGTGCTGAATGCATAAAGGGTCAGGTATTCCACGCCTATTTCGGCGGCAGCTTCCGTTACCTCGCGTACGCTTTTTACGCCGCTGCGATGCCCCAGTACCCGTGGCATACCCTTTTGTTTGGCCCAGCGACCATTACCATCCATGATAATGGCAATGTGCCGGGGAACCCGGTCCGGAATGATCAATGATTTTAACTCGGTCATTTGCGCCGCCTTATATAAAGCCTGCAAAGTTAATAATAAGTTTGAAGTTCGGAGTTTGAAGTTCGGAGTTCGATTTTTTGCCATTAACTTTTGGCGCATTTTTTAAATTAATCACATCTTCGCCGGAATATTTTCCCTTCAAACCTTAAACTCTGAACTTCAAACTTCGAACGGATAAAATGATCCCGCATCTTCGTCAGCGCTTTAATGCCGCCTTTACACCGGAAAAATATCAGGCATTTCTCGACACCATTAACACGGAGTTTGGAGAACCGGCCACATTCCGCGTGAGCGAAACGCCAGTATTTATTCCTAAGTACCTTAAGAATAAGTTGTTACAAGGTGTAGAAGACATATCCGCTGTGCTGACGCGTCCCGATTTCCGTCAGATCAGCGAGTCGGCCATACCGCCTCATCTGCGCGTTCCCAATGAAGACGAGCATGCTATTTTCCTGCAATACGACTTCGGCATTTGCCGCGACGCCAAAGGGGACCTGACACCCCAGCTGATTGAATTGCAGGGGTTTCCGTCGCTGTACTTTTACCAGCACCTGCTGGCGCAGGCCTATCGCCGGCATTACGATATACCGGCGGATTTTCACCACCTGTTCAGTGGCATTGACCGGGAGGGGTATCTTGAACTGCTCCATGATATTATTATCGGCGAGGAAAAGCCCGAAAACGTCATCCTGCTCGAGGTAGAACCTGAAAAACAAAACACCCGCATCGATTTCTGGGGTACCCGCAAATACCTGGGCTTAAAAGTGCTTTGCCTCAGTAAAATAAAAAAAGAGGGCCGCGACCTGTATTATCTCGACGAAGAAGACCGCAGGGTACCCATCCATCGCATATACAACCGCATCATCTTCGACGAACTGGAAAAACGCGCCGACCTGCCCCGTGAGTGGGATATGCTTTCGGAGGTAAACGCCGAATGGGTAGGCCACCCCAACTGGTTTTTCCGCATTTCCAAACACACGTTGCCTTACCTGAAATCCGATTTTGTGCCGGAAACCCTGTTTCTTCAGGACCTGAAATCGGCGCCGGCCGACCTTGAGAACTGGGTGCTCAAACCCCTGTTTTCCTTCTCCGGCCAAGGGGTGAAGGTTAACGTTACCCGCGAAGACATAGAAGCCGTGGACAATCCCTCCAATTTTATCCTGCAGCGCAAAGTGCAGTACATTGCCGCCGTCGAAACGGTTATTCCGAACGAACCTGCGAAGTGTGAGATACGGATGATGCTGCTTTGGAAAAAAGGCTGGGACAAACCGCGGCTGGTGAACAACCTCATCCGCATGAGCAAGGGCGAAATGGTGGGCGTACGTTACAACATGGGGAAAGAGTGGGTGGGCTCGAGTGTAGGATTTTTTGAACCCTGAGCCGAACTCGTCCCGCCAGGTACAAAAACAGCCCGAACCCGCATGTACAGAACTGCCCCTTTCAAAAATCTAAGTTCTGAAGTTGAATACGTG
>JAKLJF010000280.1 GCA_023151335.1 Thermoanaerobaculia bacterium
GTTGTAAATGTATTACTGGAGCCGGAAGATCAATACGTCGATACCGTACCAGCCGCCGCTGACACAATTGAGATAACGGTTGTCAATCTGAACGGGGAACCTGTACCCAATTCAAAATTTTTAGCCGAAGACAACACCATCCTGGACATAACCTTAAAAAATGGCGCAAGCAATTTCGTATTGAATGTTCCCACGGGATCAACTTGGGACTTTACCGCATACGGCCTTGGGTATATATCGAAGGAAACAATTGGCGTCAAAGAAGGTGATAAAGTGTCCGTTCTGCTTTCAAAACAAATAGCCAGAAAAAATCCGGTAACAGTCATTCGAGGTAAAATCACCGATGTAAATGGAAGCGCTATCGCCGGCGCAAAAATATTGTCGGATGCAGGCGCTCTTTTAGGGGAGTCCAATAGCAGCGGCCGGTTTGAAATCACGGCTCCCCCCACGGCGCCGTTCAATGCACTGATAAAACACGGCGCTTACGAAGAACTAACCATAAATATCGACGACAACTCGGAACTGGGAATCACGCTCGTTCCTAAAAAGGTGTACCATGTTCTGACAGGTAACATAACCGACGTAAAGTTTATCCCAATCGGCGGAGCCGTCTATGGCATTGAAGGTACCGGGATTCAAAAAACAACGGCGTCGGACGGCTACTATGATTTACCAATTCCGGCGGATTTAACCGATCCACTCCTGTTTTTTGACTATGCAGGATATGAAAAAGTGAATTTGGATTTTGACGACCATCCACCTACCTTTTCACAGGCCGATATCCGGCTGTATTTTGTCAACCTGAACTATTTCAAATTAATTCAGGGCGGCAACATTTTAAAAGATTTTTCGGTAAACATAAATGCCCTGAATCTTGAACGGGATATACGCACCCAGGAATTTGATAAATACAGCCCCACGCTTAAACGGGGGTTTATCCTTTTAACGCTGATCGATGACGATTTTCGTCATGCAGAGTTCCCAAAGGTGCTCACCTGGCATGCGCTCGACGCGGCTAATGCCATCAACATCGATGGTATTCCGGAAACCGATCCTCCCGTTCTGCCCAACCCGCCATATACGCCAGCTGCAAACGGAATCAGTGTGGATTACGTGTCGGAGCAGATAATCACCGGTGTGGAAAACGAAGATATTGACGACTATTACCACCTCCTCTCCTTCAACGGCCACAAATGGATCCCGCTCGAAGCGGTAAAGCCTGAAACTGAGCCAAGGGTGCAGATGATCTACCCCTACATGCCCGACGACACCCTGCCGGTGACACAGGGCGGCGTGCCAAGGCCCTACGCCCCCGGCAACCTTTTCATCGGCATTTCCGAACTCACCCCCGGCGGCACCCTGTCCCTGCTGTTCCAAATAGCCGGCGGCACCGAACCGCTGCCCGAAGCCCTGGCCCCGGCCATTCATTGGTCGTACTTAGCCGCCGGCAATACCTGGCTGCCCTTCAAAACCGGCGAGATCATCCGCGACAACACCAGCGGCCTGACCCGCGGCGGCATCATCCAGTTTGCCGTGCCGACGCTGGCCGTAAAGGAAAACACCATGCTTAACCCGGAATACTTCTGGTTGCGGGCCGCGGCCAAACAGGCCGATATTGCGATTGGTGAAAGTCCGACCCAGGTACAAGCCCTGCCCTCCATGACCAATATCCGCGCCCAGGTCGTACAGGCGCGTTTCAAAAACCAGGACAACGACCTGGCCCACCTGGCTCAACCCCTGCCCGCCGAAACCATTGCCAAACTGGTGGAAAGCCGTACCGCCGTCAAAAAAGTGGAACAACCGCTCGAATCCTTTGGCGGTAAACTTCCGGAAAGCGCCGGTTTGGACTTCTACTACCGCGTCAGCGAACGCCTGCGGCACAAAGACCGCGCCGTGACCGTCTGGGACTATGAACACCTGTTGTTGGAACGGTACCCCGACGTGGCCGCGGCCAAATGTATCCAGCACACCCGCTACAAACCCTCCGCCAAAGCCTCCGAACTCGCGCCCGGCTACGTGACCGTGGCCGTGATACCCGACCTCAAAAAACGCAAGGGCGAACCCTGGCCGGAACCGCGTTTTACCCAGGGCGACCTCGACGACATGCGCTTGTTCCTCGCGGCGCGCGCCAACCTCTGCGTGGCCTATGGGGAAAAAGAAGAGGCGCATCTCCAGGTGGTCAACCCCCTGTATGAAAAAGTGGACGTACTGGTCACTGTCGCTTTCAAACCGGGCATAGACGAGGCATTTTACAAGCAACAATTGCAACAGGAACTCACCCACTACATCAGCCCCTGGCTGGCCGGCCCCCTACACCCGCCTGCCTTCGGGCGAACCCTCCAGCGAAGCGCCATCCTGCAATTTATCGAAGAACGGCCCTACGTCGATTACGTCGACCTGGTGGATCCGCTGACCAAGGAATCAAAATTCCTGATCCGGATGCAAGCCATCGATAAGGCCGGATGGCCGGTAACTTACCTGGGAGTTAAGACTACTAAAATAGCAGACGCAGACGTCGTGGTGGAGGTGACCCGGGTTAAAAGCCGGATCATAACCGAAAAAATCTGCCCGGGCACTGCCCGATCCATCCTGGTGGCCGGAGCAATCCTGGTGAATAGCGTGAAAGATGCCGAACCGGTAAAACTTCCTTTGTCGCCCGGAAACATGATACGCTTGTGTCCGCAACCAACGGGCAACGGCGGCAAACCGGGTTCGGTCAATACGACCCGGCCGGTTGCGCCAACACCCGCCTCCGGCCCGGCAACCGCGACAAAACCTAGGGCGACCGCCGGAAATGCGCCCCAAAAAGCCAAAACCAAAAAATAAACAAACCGAAAGAAATAGCGAACATGGCTCTCACTCCCGTCATACCGAAAGAACGTCCGGACCATCCCAGCCTGGATTACGAAGTGCTGCGCGCCGAAGGCATCCGGCACCTCGAAAACCTGGCCACGGAACTCTGGACGGACTTCAACGCGCACGACCCCGGCATCACTTTCCTGGAACTGCTCAGCTACGCCATTACCGACCTGGGATACCGCACCCGCAAATTGCCCATCGCCGACCTGCTGGCCGGGGGTAAGGAAAAAGCCTTTTTCGAAGTCCCGGAGATTCTCCCCTGCGCGCCGGTGACTGCCCGCGACTACCGCAAGATCCTGATCGACGTGAACGGGGTGAAAAACGCCTGGCTGGAAAAATATACCGGGGCCGTCCTTTTTTCCGACAAGGGGAATGAATACGGCCTGTGGGCTGAAGACAAATTCCGTTTCCGGGGGATCGGCGTCTACAACCCGGAAAACGGTACCTGGACGCCGGACAACCAAAAAATCCTGGCCTTTCTCGAAGAATATTACCGGGAGTATCCGGAAAAAGAAAAAAAGAGCAGGATAGACGAAGCCCTCAAATGGATCGAAAATTGGGCAAGCGTCGGCGTAAGCAAAGATACCTGCGCCTGCGCCGGTACCGACCCTAACGCACTGTTCGACCCCTGTCAGACCCCGGAAAAATGCCCGGTGCCCGAAATACCCGCGCCTTTGGATGAATCCGAACAATGCGCCCTTTTGTTTGCCCTGTTGTGCCGTTATGGCTATACGCCGCTCAGCCTGAAAACCATAGACGATACCAACGAAGACGACCCCCATTGGCTCCACCTGAACGGCCTGGTAAAACTCACCCTCGACCTCGACGATGATATTGACCCCGAGAACGAAAGCGAGACCCGCCCCATCGTGGAGCGCGCCATGAAACGCCTGCACGCCAACCGTTTCCTGGGGCACGATTACCTGGAACCGCCCGTCATCGTGGGCAAACTGCCGGTGGCCATTTGTCTGCATATCGAAGTAAAAAACGGCGTAAACGTGGTGGATGCCGCCGCCGAGGCACTCTGGCAGATCGAACAACACCTCACGCCCACCCTGCGGTTCTATACCTTCAAAGAAATGCGGGCCAAAGGCTATGGGATCGACGATATTTACAACGGCCCCCTGCTCGATCACGGATTTCTCGACAACACCGAGGTGGACAAAGCGCAATTGCTCACCCATTTCCGTCACTCCGACCTGACTAATGCCGCCACCGCCGATCCGCACGTGCTCAATGTGCTCGAATTAAAAGTGAAAGTGTACCCGGAAAAACAATTCCAGGTAAAAACCACCTACCAGATTTTTACCCCGAACCCGGCGCCCGGCGCCGACCCTAAAAACCCCACCGAACTTTCCAGACCCCTGAAACCCGTGATCGATATCTGCGCGTCCTGTATTTACGTCACCCAAAACGGCCGGCGCTGCGAGATCCGCGAAGAGGCCCTGGCCGATGCGCTCCACCTGAAAAGGCTGCTGGCCGAATGTCACGACACGCCCGGCGGGCCCGAACTGCCCGTGGGTATGCTGCGCCCCGACCTGTCGGAATACCGCAGCCTGCAATACGACCTGCCCGGCGTGTACGGCGTGGGCGATCACGGCGTGACGGACGACACGCCCGCGCATAAAAAAGGCGCCCGGAAACAATTACAGGCCTACCTGGCTTTCTTCGATCAGATACTGGCCGCTTACCTGCTGCAGTTGGGCGAAGTGCGCCGCTTGTTTGCCGTGGAACAAAATCCTGCGCTACCCACCTATCAAACTGCCGATATGAGCCCCATCCCCGGCATGCCGGAGATCATCGATAAGACCAAGCCCTTTTCCGTGGAAAGTAAGGCTACCCGCGAAGACCGCCGCAACCGCCTGCTCGACCATTTGCTGGCCCGTTTCGGCGAAGCCTTCAGCGATTACGCCGCCACGCTGGCAAGCGCCTGCAAAGACTCGAAAAACAACGGCTACCAGGAAGATTTTGCGGCGTAAAAAAACGCGTACACCGGCTGCTGGGGTTGAAAGGATCCTGGGCTCAGCAATCCCTGCTCACCAAGCCGGCCTACCGCCTCGACATCGTGCAGGTGACCGGAAAACAGGGAGTAAAACAATACCAGATCG
This sequence comes from Thermoanaerobaculia bacterium, assembly GCA_023151335.1. GTDB lineage: Bacteria > Bacteroidota > Bacteroidia > Chitinophagales > Saprospiraceae > M3007. The sequence continues at coordinate 4,968 of JAKLJF010000280.1, forward strand.
TTTTCAAAGTGCTGCCCGAAAACCTGCCGCCGGGAACCGATATACCCTACGGTGGCTCTCTGCTCCGCAGCCCCCGCTATACCTCGCTAAAGGCAACCCAGGACAAACGGGACGACCTGTATTCCCATATCTGGAACAAAGACCTGTACAATACCGGCGAGCACCCTCGGGAAGACGGTCAGCAAACGGCGCTTTTTACCCTGAGCGGGAAAATGGAACTCTACGGCGACCCGCTGAGCGCGGCGGAAGCCGAAGACCTGCTCGAATATATCCGGAATCTGGTATCCTTCGAAACAGGCGCCGATAAGGAGGGCTTTCATGTACTGGAACATATCCTCCTGCGCCCGAACGACCCGGACGATCAACTGCTCGAAATCGCCCTGGGTTGCGAACCCCAATACACGCCCAACGACCCCTATTCCAGCTGGCTGAGCGTCGTATTGCCCGATTGGCCGGAACGTTTTGCCGACCCGGCATTCCGGAAACACTTCGAACAGGTCTTCCGGCGCGAAATGCCCGCCGAACTCGCCGCGCGTTTTTGCTGGTTCAACAAGGAAAAAATGCGCGAATTCGAAGAACGGTACATGGCTTGGGTGGAAGCCAAAGCCGCCTGTACGCCCGATGAATGTCACGTGACAGAAACCGCAAACGCCCTGATCGAATGGCTCAACAATAATCCCTGCTCCTGCTCCTGCCACCACTGCTGCGAAACCGACGAGGCCTGCGACGAGTGCCGGGAGTGCGACAACGAACAACTGAAACTGAAAGATTATGCCGGACAATAACAACATTTCCGATTTGATGGACCAACTGCGCGAGCAGCTGGAACTGATAAAAAAACCGGGCGGCGTGCCGGTACACCGCAACGTGGAAGCCGCGCTCAACCTGGTGGCCACGGTGGTGGAAAAAATTGACGAAACCAACAACGACCAGGAGCAGGATCTGACCGAAATCCAGGAAGCGCTGGCACAATTGGAAGCCGCGCTGCAGGCGAACACCGATGCCGATGCCGCCGACCGCCTGATTTTAAACGATCTGGTAAGCCGGGTCGCCGCGCTTGAACAACGCGTCTCCGAAATCCCCGCCGAAGTCGACCAAAAAATTGCCGGCGCCCTCGCACCGGTAAATACCAAAATAGACGGGATCGACCAGCGCGAAACCAACCGGCATCAGGAAGTCCTGGATAAAATCGCCGAACTGGAGGCTAAAATAATTGCCGGCGGCATCACCGCCGAAGAAGCCCAGGCGCTGATCGACGCCAGCCTGGCGCCCATAAAAACCGATATTCAGGCACTGAAGGATACGGATGTTGATTTCGACAAGCGTATCAAAGCAATTCTCCTGGAACTGGAGCGCCTGGAAGCGCTGATCGGAACAAAAATCACCGCGACCCAGGCGCAAAGCCTCATCGATGCTGCAACCGCACCCCTTATTCAAAAAGACCTGATCCATGATGAAGGCATTGCCAGCCTCGGCACGCGGGTCAAAACCCTGGAAGACAAACCCGCCGGCATATCGGAAGCCCGGGCGCGCGAAATAGCCCGCGAAGAACTCGCACCCCTCAAAACCGACCTCCAGACACTGCTGGACCAAAACCTCGACAACCGTATCAAAGACCTCCTGACCCGCGTCGAAGCCCTCGAAAAACAACCGCCCGGCGGGGGTATCTCCGAAGCGGAAGCCCGGCGCATCATCGGCGAAGAAATTCAAAAACTCAGGATCGAACTTACGGCACTGATCAGCCAAAAAGCCGATAA
>JAKLJF010000281.1:0-6309 GCA_023151335.1 Thermoanaerobaculia bacterium
AAGTAATACCCCAATCCCAGTCCCATCGAGCGGAAAAACGCCTCGGTCGGGGCTTTCGGGGTAAAAGGCCGCAGGGAGTGATGGTACCGTACCTGTATTTCCAGCAGGTCGTAGCGCAGCGCAATGCCGGCAATTAGCGCCAGGTCGGAACGGGGTGAGGAACTGGTAAAGATGGGTGAAACGGGCGGACTATTCACCAGGTAATTGACCGCCGCGCCTGCCTGCAAAGACACCACCTTCCCGGCGTGAAAGGCCGGCAGCAGGGTGATGCCGAAATAATGGTAATTGATCTTTCGGATACCGTCCAGATTGGCCTTGAGGCCGGCGGTATAACCCATCAGGGAATAATTCAATTCGCCCTTTACGGAGAACCATTGGGATAGCGGCCAATGCCTGTAAACGCCCAGCTGAACGCCGAGTCGCGCCCGGGCGCTTTCAAATATTTCGAAGGTGTCGAATTTCACTGTCGAAAAAACGATCGGCGTCATCAGCCGGACGCCGTACTGGTTGTATTCCTGGGCAGCTGCCGACGTGGAAAACAGGAAAAAGAGCAGGTATAACGGGTATTTTTTCATATTTCAGGAAGATTGATTTCAGGCAGCGGCTTTCAGGCTGGCGTATTCTTCTGCCTCGTGCAGAATATCATACAACAGGTCATGGTATTCCGGAAAATCGGGCAGGTTGTTGTGGCCGGCGCCTTCGATGGGGAAAAGCCGGATATTGGCGGGCGCCAGGGCTTGCAGCATTTCGCTTTGGCGGTAAGGGATCAGGCGGTCTTTGCGGCCATGTAATATGTACACCGGGCACTGCACTTTCCGGATAAACTGGTCGGTGCGGATATGGTAGCGCAGCAGCCAGCGGATGGGCAGGATAAAGGCGTATTGCCGGATCTGATACAAAAAGGAATAATACGGACAATCGAGGATCAGCGTGTACGGGTGGTTCCAGGAGGCGATGCGGGCAGCCAGGCCGCTGCCCAATGAGCGCCCGTAGAGCACGATCCGCTCTTCGCCGTATTCGGCAGCCAGCCATTTGTACACCTGTTGCAGGTCGGCATACAGGATGCTCTCGGTGCGGCGGCCCCGGCTTTTGCCGAAACCCCGGAAATCGAGGATAAAAAAGTCGTAACCTTTACCGATAAAATCGCGCGCGAATTTGCCCCAGCCTTTGATACTGCGGGAATTGCCTTTGATATAAAACACCACGCCTTTGCTGTTGGGCACCCGGAAATGCAGGGCGTTCACCACCCCGCCGTCTTCCATGTCGAAGTTGATTTCCGTAAACGGGAAGGGGTATTGGTAGGTAAACCAATGCGGCAAGCGCTCGGGGCGGAAGAAAAAAAGGTCCTGCCCGAAGTAAAACAGGACGCAAAACAAGACATACACCACGCCAGCCCATAAAACGATGGAAAACCCAATAGCCATGACCGGTAGTTTGGAGGCGAAAGTAGGGAAATGAAGACAACGTTTCCTAAACTTTCAAAAGTTTAGGAAACGTACGTTACCTCGTCAGCTGCTTATACAACGAATACAGCGACGCCACCATAAACAGTACCGTCAGGAACACGGCCCACAGGGGGCGGTCCAGTTGCATTTTGGTGTCGAGCCAACGGCCGATGAGCACGCCCGCGAGGCATGCGCCGAGCAGTTGAAAGGCAAGGCCGCCGTATTTGGCCCAGTCTTTAATTGCGGACTTCCGCCTTTCCTCCGGAGACCTGGGCGCTGGCGGATGATGCGGCATCGTTTTCGAATTTTGTGGCGGGATTCGGGTTTTTCACGGCGCCGTTGGCCGAGCCGCCGGTTTCCATTTTGCAGGATACGTTGAATTTGGCGCCGCTTTGCACCAGCAGTTTGTTGGTGGTGATTTCGCCGTCAATTTCAGCGGTTTCGCGCACATTCAGCAGTTCGCTCACATGGAGTATACCCTTGAACCGGCCTTCGATGACGGCGTTCTGGCAGCGTATTTCGCCTTCCACGACACCGGTGGGGCCGATGATCACTTTGGCCTGGCAGTTGAGTTTGCCTTTGATGGCGCCGTCTACCCGCAGGTCGCTGTCGCAGCGCAGGCTGCCTTCGACGACAGTGCCCTTCACCAGGGTGTTTAAAGCGTTAGAGGAGGAGGCGGGGGTGGTTTTGGCGTCTTCCGCGCTTTTACTATTACCGAACATAAGGTCTTGATTTAATTTGGTGACCAATGAGCATTGGTTGTTCCGGTTCTTTTTCAAGGGGGGGCTGGGGGAAAAAGAAAAAGATTTCCGAGTGGGCAAAGCTACGGAAATCTTTTTCAAATTTTATAAGGGAAAACCCCCGGTTTATCAGAAATTCGGGCAGTACACGCCGCGGCGTTCGGGGCCGCAGATTTTGTACACCAGCGAGAATTCGAACGCGCCGTTGCCGTTGGAAGCAGTGTTCAGGCTCGAGGTATTGATGTCGTAGCTGAAACCGATGGTGAACTGCTCGTAGTCGAAGCGGGTGCTGAGGATAAAGGCGTCCACGAGTTTGCCGCTTTCCAGTTTGTTGGCCACGCGCGCCCAGGCGCCGATCTGGAAGGCCTGGTGGTAGCGGCGGCTGTTGCCGAGCAGGAATTTGAAGGAGTTACCGGCATTTACCTGGAACGAGGGGCCCTGGAAGAAGGTGACCACGCCGGGGATGAGGCCGAAACGTTTGCCCGTCATGAATTCGCCGCCCGCGTGAAAGGTGAATTTGCTGTACAGCGGGATATTCGCATTGCCGAACGACTGGTTGGCCCGGTTCAGGTGGCTGAATGCGCCGCCGAAGTAGAAGTTGTTGTCTTCATCGAATACGCTGAACCACAGAATACCGGCCGACATGTCGAGGAACAGGAAGTTCGGGTCGTCGATCACTTCCGGGTCGCCGCAGGTTTCGCAGTACTGGCCCTGGCCGTTGTTCTGGCTTGGCCATTTGAGCGCGGCGCTGTTGATGCTGCGCTGGCTCACGCCGAGATCGGCGCCGAACACCAGGTAGTGGGCTTTGCGGCGGTAGCCGCCCATTTTTTTAGCATAAGAGCCGGACAGGCGCCCCTGGAGGGTGGCGAATTCCGATTCGCCGGCTTTGTCGCCCCAAAAGGTGCCGCCCACGCCGAAGTAGTCGTAACGGCCGACCGGGAGTTTCTGGTCGTAGGAAGCCGAGTAGGTATTGTAGGCATTTTGTTTCAACACCGACGACCACTGGTTGCGGTAGTTCGCCACAAGGCGTTGGTTACAGTTCATAACGCCCGTAAGCGCGGGATTGAGGTTCAGCGGGCTCATATAGAACTGGGAGAAGTGAATGTCCTGTGCTTGTACGGCCACCGACGTCAGAAGGGCAAGGCAAAGCGTGAAAAGGTGTAGAGTAGTTTTTTTCATAGACAGGCAGACTATGTTGTTTGGTTGAAAACAGCGTACAATATTAGGCAGGGTTGAAAAATTACCCTAACTTTTTTTGTTAAAGTGTGCAAAGGTAGGTTTTTCGACATTGGCAAAGAAACATTCCCGAAGTTTTGCGCTCTCTTTGCCCAAATTTTAACGATTTGGAAGATGTGGAAAGAAACGCCCGCCTCTTCCGGCATATTTTGGCGCAAGTGTTAAGGTTCACGGAATTCAAGAGGTTTTAACACGGCGAAACGCTGCCTGATTGTTGATTTTTCACAACCGGATCGCCACTTTTTTCACCATTTCGTTTTTCCAGGTCAGGAACGTCCCGTCCAGTATTCGGCGCCGGGCTTCTCCGGCGAGCCAAAGATAAAAACCGAGGTTTTGAAGAGAGGCCAGTTGCAGGCCCAGAATTTCGTCGTTGATAAACAAATGGCGCAGATAGGCACGGCTGTGCAGGCGGCTGGTGGCCACCGGGCTGTTGGGGTCGATGGGGTCGAGGTCGTCTTTCCAGCGGGCGTTGCGTATGTGGATAATGCCCTCCGCGGTATAAAGCACGCCGTGCCGGGCATTGCGGGTGGGCAGCACGCAGTCGAACATGTCGATGCCGAGCGCGATACATTCCAGGATGTTTTCGGGAGTGCCCACGCCCATGAGGTAGCGGGGTTTATCGGCGGGTAGTATTTCGGTGACCAGTCCGGTCATGGCGTACATTTCCTCGGCCGGTTCGCCCACGGAAAGGCCGCCGATGGCATTGCCTTCGCGCCCGGCGGCGGCTATGGTTTCGGCTGAAATTTTGCGCAGTTCGGGGTAGGTGCTACCCTGTACGATCGGGAACAGGGTTTGGCGGTATCCGTACAACGGTTCGGTGGTATCGAAACGGTCGATGCAGCGCCGGAGCCATCGATGGGTCATTTCCATCGAATTTTTGGCATAGCGGTATTCGCAGGGGTAAGGGGTGCACTCGTCGAACGCCATAATAATATCGGCGCCGATGACGCGCTGTATATCCATGACGCCTTCGGGGGTGAAGGTATGCCGTGAGCCGTCGATATGGCTTTGAAAGGTGACGCCTTCTTCTTTTATTTTCCGGCGATGCGCCAGGGAGTAAACCTGAAAGCCCCCGCTGTCGGTCAGAAGAGGCTTTCGCCATCCATTGAAAGCGTGCAGGCCGCCGGCCAGGCGCAGCAGTTCAAGGCCGGGGCGGAGATACAGGTGATAAGTATTGCCCAGGATGATCTGCGCCCCGATGTCGCCGGCGAGCTCGTGCTGGTGTACGGCTTTTACCGTGCCGGCTGTGCCCACCGGCATGAAGATCGGCGTTTCAATGAAGCCGTGATCCGTTTCAATACGCCCGGCGCGGGCGCGGGTTTGCGGGTCGGTATGCTGAAGGGTGAACATAAAAAAACCCCGACTGATTGCAGCCGGGGCAACAACTAAAAAATTAAGCTATGAAAACAAAAACTTCTTAAGTCGTAGCAATGATGTTGCAAGAATAGGGCAAATAACAACAACAGACAAGCAGCTGGCCCGGAAAAATTATTTATTCTGTCACATCGCGACCACCGATGAGCATTTCCTGGTAGTCTTTCAGGTCTTCCCAGCGGCCTTCGGCGGCAAATTTGGCCTGTGCAGGCCAGCTGCTGGGGTCGTGGATCTGATAGCGGGAGCCGGCGGCTTCAAGGATTTCTTTCAGCCGGTCGACCGGCGCCGCGGCCAATTCTTCCCAGTTGGTGATACCGCCTTCTTTCAGCAGTTGTTCAATTTTCGGGCCGATGCCTTCCACAATTTTCAGATCGTCGGGTTTCGGGCCTTTTTTCGCGGCGGGTTTTTTAGGAGCAGCCGCTTTTTCTGCTACTTCCGGGGCGGCAGTCTCTGCCACCGGAGCTTCTTCCACAACCGGGGCGGCCACTACTTCGGCCACCGGTTCTTCGGCCACGGCCACCGGAGCGGTTTTTTCAGCCGGTGCGGCTGCTTGCTTCACTCTTGTGGGGATTTTAACTATCGGAGATTTGGCCACGGTTTCCGCCACTTCCGGAACCGGAACGACGCTTACAAAGCTGCGGTCGTGTTTGCTGCGGCGGAATTCCACGATGCCGTCGATAGCGGCGTGCAGGGTATGGTCGCGACCCATGTATACGTTTTCACCGGGGTGGTATTTGGTGCCGCGCTGGCGGACAAGGATATTGCCGGCCACTGCTTTCTGACCGCCAAAGAGTTTTACGCCGAGTCGTTTGCTTTTACTGTCCCGGCCGTTATCGGTTGAGCCTACGCCTTTCTTATGTGCCATTTTTCAGTGAGTGATTGAGTGATTGAGTGATTGAGTGATTAGGTACAGGAAGAAGTGGTTTTTCCATCTGTTTCCTGTGCTCGTCTGAAAACCGGTGTGTATTAACCGGCGATAGCCTCGATTTTAATTTTGGTGAACGACTGGCGGTGGCCGTTTTTCTTCCGGTAGCCTTTGCGGCGTTTTTTGTGGAAAACGATCACTTTGTCGCCTTTAACGTGGCCGAGTACGCTGGCTTGTACGCTGGCGCCGCTCACATTGGGCGCGCCGATGGATACCTGGCCATCGCGGTCGATCAGATGTACGGCGTCGAAGGAGACGGAGTCGCCTTCCTGTGCTGCCAGCCGGTGGACGAAGATCTGCTGACCTTCCTCAACTTTGAATTGTTGACCGGCAATGGAAACGATTGCGAACATGTTGAAAATCAAATTTTTTGAATGAAAAAAGATGCCGCCTTAAAAAAGGCGGGCAAAGGTACCATCTTTTTTTTAAAAAACAAACCTATTTGTAATTGTTCAATAAACCGGTGATTTCGGCATCGTCGCGCAGGGCAGGCGCCCAGCGGTAGATGCTGGATTGCCGGCTGGCATCGGCGGCGAGTGCCTGACGCAGGGTCAGCACGCCCGAATCCCGGTCGCCGGCCAGTAATTGA
>JAKLJF010000281.1:6319-6723 GCA_023151335.1 Thermoanaerobaculia bacterium
TGCAATATAACAAATCGGCCCCTGAAGTGTTTTCGAGGGCTTGTTCGAGTACCTCGCGGGCTTGGGTCATTTCACCAGTAAGTATTAGAAAATCAGCCAGTTGCAGCCATGACGCCGATTCTTCGGGGGCTATTTCCACGGCCCGCCAGAAGTGAATCAGGGCTTTTTTCGTTTGTCCCAGCTGCTGATATGTTACGGCCAGGCCGCTGTGAAATGCTTCCTGACAGGCATCCATCCGGATGGCCGCGCGCATCCATCTTGCCGCCGGACGGTAGTCTTTTTCGGCGGCAAAGCAAGCCCCCAATTGATAATAGGCCCCGGCACAGTGGGGGTCTGATTGTAATATCCGGCAGCAAATTTTTTTAGCCATTCCAGTTTCTCCCAGCCGGAGGTGACATTCGGCC
>JAKLJF010000282.1 GCA_023151335.1 Thermoanaerobaculia bacterium
CTTTTTCCTCTACGAAATGGTGGGTATTTTCCAGTCGCAGGCAGAAATCGACGCCAGCCCCTTCCAAACCAAGGATACCCGCCCGGGCGACGTCAAATTTGCCGACCTGAACGGCGACAACAAAATTGACGACAAAGACCGCAAACACACCGGCAACCCCTTCCCCGATTTTACCTACGGGATCAACCTGGGTTTCAACTGGAAAAACCTGGATTTTTCCGCCCTTGTTCAGGGCGTCCAGGGCAACGACGTGTATTTCCTCTACGGCAATTTTGCCTATGAAACTCAACTGCGCGGCTTCAATTCCTACCGCGACGTGCTCAACCGCTGGACGCCGGATAACCCCAACACCGACATCCCCAAGGTGAGCGTGGACGACCGCAACGGCAACCGCCGCATCTCCACCCGCTTCCTGAAGGACGGCTCCTATCTGCGCGTCCGCAACATCACGCTGGGCTATAATTTCAAAGATCTGCTGCACTGGAACGGCCTTGGCGGCCTGCGGCTATACGTGACGGTGCAAAACGCCCTGACTTTTACGAAGTATCCAGGTTTGGACCCCGAAATTCAGGCCAATGCCAACGATACCCGCGGCCTGGGCATTTCGTCCGACCTCGCCGTGGGCATCGACTGGGGCACCGTACCGGCGCCCAGAACCGTCATCGGCGGGATAAAAGTGGATTTCTAAACCAGGTCTAAAAACAATCTTCTGTTATGAAGTCGTTGAAATATCTCCTTTGTCTGCTTCCCCTTGCCGCCTGCACCGGCATTCTCGAAAAGGAACCTATTGCCACGCTCGATGCCGGTTCCTACTTTCAAACCGAAGACGACGCCGTTCAGGCGATAAATGCCGCTTACGGTTCCTTGCCGTTCAACAACGACAACAAGAATTTTTACTGGGGCTTTGCCGTACTTACCGCCGATGAAGCTATCACCGGCGGCGACGGCTCCCGCCCCGGCCTGACCGAACTGGACGCTTTCACCTATACCCCGCGCACCGAAGAATTCAACGACTTCTGGAAGGTGCAATATGCCGGTATCACGCAATGCAACGTTGTGCTGGACAATATCGGCAAGATAGACATACCGCAAAACCGCCGCGACCAGATCAGCGGCGAGGCGCTTTTCCTGCGTGCGTATTATTATTTCCTGCTCACCCAGGTATTCGGCGACGTGCCTTTGTTCACCGGCATCGTGCCGCCCGACCAACTGAAAGCGCCCCGCACGCCGAAGGCGACGATATACGCGCAGATCGAGGCCGACTGCGAACGCGCGGCCGGCCTGCTGCCCGCGCAATATCCGGCTGCTGAAACAGGCAGGGCCACGAAAGGCGCGGCCTATGCCCTGGCGGCCAAGGCGTATTTGTACGAGAAAAAATGGGACAAGGTGCTCGAGTACGTAGGCAAGGTAAAAGGCCTGGGCATTTATGCCCTCATGCCCGACTACGAGGATAATTTCCGGAAAAATACGCAAAACAACGCCGAATCGGTGTGGGAAATACAGCACGCCAACCTCGAACTGGGCGTGGGCAATTTTCTCAACCAATGGTGGGCGTCCAAAAAATTCGAAGGTTATGGCTTTGCAGAAGCGACGGAAGAATACGTGCTGGCTTTTGAGCCCGACGATCCGCGCCGCAAATTTACCGTCGCCATGAACAATGAGGATTATTTCGGCGTGGTATACAAACCTTCCTTTTCCTCCACCAAATACGGGGTGCGGAAATACCTGCAACCCAAAGCGGAAGTGACCCAGAAAGCCGACGGCGACATCAATTACACGGCCATTCGTTTTGCCGAAGTACTGTTGTGGGAAGCCGAGGCGCTCACGGAACTCGGCCGCGTGCAGGAAGCGCAGGCCCCGCTCGAGCAGGTGCGCGCCCGTGCCCGCGCCCAGGCTGCCAACCCCGCCACCGCCTTGCCGCCGGTGACCACCACCGATCAGCAGGTCATGCGCGAGGCCCTGCGCCACGAGCGCCGGGTGGAACTGGGCTTCGAAATGCACCGCTTCTTCGACCTGGTGCGCTGGGGCATCGCCGCGCAGACACTGCCCGGTTTTCAGGCAGGCAAACACGAGGTATTCCCTCTGCCGCAAACAGAAGTGGATCTGAACCCGGCGTTGGTGCAAAATGCGGGGTATTGAGTTGTTAGGCAGGTAAACCCAGTTTTTAATAATAAACACATAGGCGCATAGAACACATAGGGTACTCATGTTCAAGCCTATGTGTTCTATGCGCCTATGTGTTTATCATTAAAAATTTATGTTTATTCTTTCATTATAATACTACTTTTTTACGTAATAATACTAATCGTCTTCTTCGCCATGCCTTACATTTGCCAAGCTGCCCTGTATTCCCGGCAGGCTTTGGTTATGTGCAAACGGTTTATCCTCCACTGCTTTTTAATAATTTCCGGCTATTCCGCTTCTGCCCAAAACGGCCAGATCGCCATACCCCGTATCGAACTGATGCCCAATCAGCCGGCCCCCTACAATGTGCGCGACTGGCGGCAGGTGGCCCTGCGCTACGATTCGTTCGTATATGATGTACAGAAAACCGGGCAATACCTGCCCTTGTCGTACCTGAAACCGGCGGGCGTGAATTATCCGCAAAATCCGGCTTTCGGACTGCATACCTATGTGGGCACCAATTCGCCTTTCGGAAACGAAGCCATCAATGTACTGCCCTCGCTCGTGGGCGCTTCGCTGGTGGGTATCGACAAACGCAACCAGTTCGGCCGCAACTGGCTGCTGATGAGCCAGGATTTTTTCAACAAAAACAACGGCGAAAATATCTACCTCAACAACGCGGGCGCCAGCAGCGGTGGCGACTGGTGGTACGACCTGATGCCCAACGTCTTCTTTTACCAGTTGTACGATCTTTATCCAGGGTGGGGCGCCGAAGCTGATTTTCAGTTTCAGACGGTGGCCGATCGCTTTCTCGAGGCCGTGCGGGCCATGGGCGGCAACGAAGCGCCCTGGAAACCCGCCTACATGAATTACCGCGCCTGGAAATTCAAAACCATGGAACCCAACCCCAACGGCGTGCCGGAGCCGGAAGCCGCGGGCGCCTATGCCTGGGTATTATACCATGCCTGGAAAAAAACGGGGAACCCGGAATACCGCAAAGGCGCCGAATGGTCGCTCGAGTTTTTGAACAACTGGACCAGCAACCCTTCCTACGAACTGCAACTGCCTTACGGTATCTGCGCGGCGGCAAAAATGAACGCCGAATTTGGTACCGCCTACGATATCGAAAAAATGGTCAACTGGTCGTTCAACCGCGGCGCCTTGCGCGGCTGGGGCGCCATAGTGGGTACCTGGGGCGGGTTCGATGTATCCGGCCTGATCGGTGAAGCCAACGATGCCGGCAATGATTACGCTTTTCAGTTGAATGGCGTGCAACAGGCGGCTGCCCTGGCGCCCATGGTGCGCTACGACAAACGTTTTGCCCGGGCCATCGGCAAGTGGATGCTCAACCTGTGCAATGCCATGCGCCTGTTTTATCCCGGTTTTCTGCCGGCCCAATTGCAGGATGCTGCTGCCTGGTCGGCGGCCAACGACCCGCAGCAGGTCATGGGCTACGAGGCCTTGCGCCAGAAATGGCAAAACCTGTCGCCCTATTCCACCGGCGATGCCCTGAAGGGCGGCTGGGCTGCCACCAACCTGTCGCTGTACAGCACTTCCTCCATCGGCTACCTGGGCTGCATGGTGGAAAAAACCAATGTGGATAAAATCCTGAAAATCGATCTGCTGAAAACGGACTTTTTCGGCGCTTCCGCCTACCCGACCTTTCTCTTTTTTAATCCGTACAACAGCGCGCAAACCGTGCAATTCGACGCCGGCAGCGCCCCTGCCGACCTCTACGAAGGGCTGTCGGAAACCTTCCTGCTCAAAAACGCTTCCGGCCTGGTGTCCTTCAGCATACCGGCCAACCAGGCCGTAATGGTGACCGTATGCCCGGCCGGGGGCGCCATTGCTTACGACAAAAACAAAATGCTGGTGGACGGCATAGTCGTCGATTTTGACCAGCATGCCCAGCCCTACACCCGGGCGCCCCGCATCAAGGGCCTGGCCGCGGCCAAAAACCCGCTGGAGGCCGGCGACAACACCGCCGTGTATGCCACGGTGGAAGATACGGACAGCGGGCAGATCACGTATACCTGGTCCGCAACGGCCGGCGCCCTCACCGGATCGGGCGCCACGGTCAATTATGCTGCGCCAGCTGCGCCCGCCAATGTGGAAGTCCGGCTGATCGTCACCGACCCTGAAGGCAACAGCGACACCGCTACCCTTCAACTGGCCGTGGTACCGGAGATCAACGAAGCGCCGGCGATAGCGACCATTCAAAAAAGTGCGGACTACGTGGCGCCCAACGCCTCCCTGCAACTCGTCTGTGTAGCCAGCGATGCGAACAATGACCCGCTCAGCTACATATGGACGGCCACGGGAGGTGTTTTAAGCGGTAATGGCAGTACCGTCAGCTGGACGGCTCCTGCTACGGAAGGTATTTTTCAGGTGACGGTAAAGGTCAGCGACGATGAAGGATTGTCTGCGCAGGCTACTATCGCTGTATTGGTAAAAAATTTCAGTACCGCCACGGGAAACCTCGTCGCCCATTATCCTTTCAGCGGAAACGCCAATGATGTAAGCGGCAACCAGCTGCACGGGCAGGCCAACGGCGCCATTCTGGCGCCCGACCGGAACGGAAATCCGCAAAGCGCCTACTATTTCAACGGCGGAGCGCAGCATATTGCCGTACCCAACAGTCCGCTGCTCAACTTCCAGGATGGTATTACCGTCAGCTGCTGGTTCAATGCCCATGCCCTGCCGGAAAAAGAAATTTTCCTGCTCTCGCATGGCAGTTGGCAAAACCGCTGGAAAATCTCCGTCACGCCGGAAAGATACCTGCGCTGGACGGTCAATACCTTATCCGGCATTGCCGATCTTGACGCCGCTATGCCCCTGCAAACCGACAGTTTTTATCATGTGGCCGTCAGCTACGACGGCAGCCTGCTGGCGCTTTATCTGAACGGTCGCCTGCACACATTTAAGGCCCTTAGCGGGAAAATACGCACTACCGTCTACCCTTTCCTCAAAGGCCAGATGTTGCCCGGCGATGCCAATTACAATTTCAAGGGGGTGCTCGACGACGTGAAAATATTCGATTACGCCCTCGCGCCCGCTGCCGTGGAAGCGCTGTACCAGCAGGGAGTAACGCCGCTGCGGGAATCATTTGAGGAGTTGAACATTGCCCTGGGCTTGTCGCCCAACCCTACACCGGGCATGCTCAAAGTACTGCTGCCCGAAGCCGCGGCCGCCGGCGCGCTGGTGCAGGTGCGTGATGTGAACGGCCGGATTGTGCTGGAACGAAGGATGGAAATGCAGCGCCGGATCGACCTGGATGTCAGCCACTGCTTGCCGGGTGTCTACTGGGTCTGGGTTTGGTCGGGAGAAAAGCGCGGAACAACGCGGTTTGTAAAAATCTGATTCAGAAAAGTATCATCATTTTGCGGTATAGTATCAGCAATGCCTTTTCCATTGCGGGAATTTTGCAGAGCACCCCTGTAAAATGGGGGAAGCTAACCGATCCTTTCTACGCATAAATCAACCAGATTATGAAACTTAAATTCTACATGCTGCTCTGGTCCGTCTGCGGTCTGTTCGCAACAGCAACGCTGATGGCCCAAACCCCCGTGGCGCATTATGCCTTCTCCGGCAACGCCAAAGATCAGTCCTCTTTCACCAATCATGCTTCGGCGCTGCCCTGACGCAGGACCGGTTCGGCTGGCCAAACAGCGCCATGGCTTTCGACGGCGTACAAGCCTCCGTGAGGGCTAAAAATGCCGCGCACCTCAACTCGGCCAATACCACCATCAGTTTTTGGGTCAATCCCAAAGAATTCCCCGCACAGGGCGAGGTCTATTTGCTCTCGTTCGGCGGCTGGCAGGAGCGCTGGAAAATATCGCTGCCCTCGCACGGCAAACCGGTGTTCACCACCCACCCCGGTTTCTGCTGCGTCGACATGGATTCCGGTACGCCGCTCACGATCGGCGCCTGGACCCATGTAGCCATGGTACACGACGGCTCCAAAGACATCATTTATTTCAATGGCGTTAAAGTCAATGAAAAAAGCGCGACCGGCGCGCTCGATGCCACCACCTACCCCCTGGGTATCGGTTATAATCCAATCGAAAAAAATCTCTATTTCAACGGTGCGCTCGACGAGGTCATGATTTTCGACCAGGCGCTCGATGCCGCCCAGATTGCAGCCCTCTATACTGCCCAAAATACGCCGCCGGCAGTACCGCAGGGCCGGGTGGCATTCTATGGCTTCTCGGGCAACGGCTTCGACAACAGCGCTTTTGGCAACCACGCCGATATTTTTAGCGGCAGCCTGACCACCGACCGGTTTGGATACGGAAACAGCGCCCTGCTGTGCGACGGCAAAGCGTCGGAGGTGAGCGCTTCCAATGCCGCCCAGCTCAAGTCCCCCACGACAACCGTGAGTTTCTGGGTAAAACTCAACACCCTGCCCGGCAACGGCGAGGTGTTCCTCCTGTCGTACGGCGGCTGGCAGGAACGCTGGAAAATATCGCTGCCCGCACACGGCAAACCCGTGTGGACCACCAACCACTCGAACGGCATTTCCGACATGGACAGCGGCGACGGCAACCAACTGCCCACAGGCGTTTGGAAACACGTGGTAA
>JAKLJF010000283.1 GCA_023151335.1 Thermoanaerobaculia bacterium
GAATCCGTAATGGTGAAATCAGGGGCTGGGGCGGCCAACAGACCGGAGGCGACTGCCACAAAAGCGGGAAATAACAGATTTTTCAACATCGAACACGGGAATTTGTCCGCAAGATAACCTTTTCAGGCATCCTTTTTGGTGCAAATTTGTTCCGGTTTTTGTTTTTAACCCGTGTACGAAAAAGATTTTATGGAAGAAAAACAGTCAAATTGGAACAAACTCACCCCGGAAGAAGAATATGTCATTGCTCAGAAAGGCACCGAGCGCGCCTTTTCCGGCGAATACTGGAACCACAAAGCCGCCGGTACATACATTTGCCGGCGTTGCAACGCTCCTTTGTACCGTTCTTCCGATAAATTCGACAGTGGTTGCGGCTGGCCCTCTTTCGACGATGAAGTTCCCGGCGCCGTGATCCGCCATACCGATAACTCCTTCGGTATGCGCCGCACGGAAATCGTGTGCGCCAATTGCGGCGGACACCTCGGACACGTTTTCAATGGCGAACGGATGACCTCTAAAAATACCCGCCATTGCGTTAATTCGCTGTCGATACGGTTTGTGCCGGTTGAGCAATGAGCGCCGCTCAGGGAGTTCCGTCAAAACATGGGAGTGTTTGCGTAGGCGAGGCTCGACGGTATGGCGGCCCTCATGCGCAGACTTTACAGGTTTTTCAAGCCTGAAAAGTCTAAAATCACGGGGCCTTTTAAAACAATATTTTTTTCTTTTTATGACGCCCAACGACGCCCAATGACGCAATGATAACTTTGTCTTATCTTTGCCCCGCCCAGGCGGTTACCGCCAACACTACCACCACCACACTGTATCATCACCTAACCATTTAAAACAACTCACATGCAGGAAGTTGGATTTAAAAACCCTGCCGCCTCGCTCGACTCGCTCGGGTTGAAAGGCCTGAAAACAGCGTATTGGAACCTCAGCCCGGAAGACCTCGTAGAACATTCCATTGCCAAAGGAATGGGCCGGCTGGCCGACAGCGGCGCTTTGGTCATTAATACCGGCGAATTCACGGGCCGGTCACCTGAAGACCGCTTTATCGTGGAAGACAGCATTACCCGGAGCAAGGTCCATTGGGGAAAAGTGAACAAACCCTTCGACCCGAAAAAATTCGATCAACTGTGGCGCAAAGCCTGCGCTTATCTGCGGAAAAAAGAGGTGTACGTGCGCGACGTAATGGCCAACGCCAGCGCCGATCCGTTGTATCACATGAACATTCGCGTAGTGACTGAATATCCCTGGAGCAACCAGTTCGTTTATAATATGTTCCGCCGGCCTGACCGGGAGGATTTGCTTCATTTCGATCCCCAATGGACGGTGCTCTGCGTTCCCGGATTTAAAGCCGATCCCACGGTGGACGGTACCCGCCAGCACAATTTTGCCATTATCAATGTAAAGAAAAAACGCCTGCTCATCGGCGGCTCCGGCTACACCGGTGAAATTAAAAAAGGCATTTTTTCGGTGATCAATTTCATCTTGCCCATCAAAACCAATGCCCTGCCGATGCATTGTTCCGCCAATGTAGGGCGTAACGGCGACATCGCGCTGTTCTTCGGGCTCTCCGGCACCGGAAAAACCACCCTCAGTGCCGACCCCAACCGCCCGCTCATCGGCGACGACGAACATGCCTGGAGCGATAACGAGGTGTTCAACTTTGAAGGCGGCTGCTACGCCAAAACCATCGACCTGACCGAAGAAAAAGAACCGGATATTTTTCGTGCCATCCGCCACGGCGCCATCCTGGAAAACGTCGGATTTCTGGAACATTCCCGCACGGTCAACTACGCCGACCGGAGTATCACGGAAAATACCCGCGTATCTTATCCCATCCATTTTATTTCCAATGCCGTGCCTACCAGCAACGCGCACGGAAATCCGAAAAATATATTTTTCCTTGCCTGCGACGCTTTCGGCGTTTTGCCTCCCATCAGCAGGCTGACTACCGAGCAGGCCATGTATCACTTTGTCAGCGGATACACCGCAAAAGTGGCCGGCACGGAAGTGGGCGTGAAAGACCCGAAAACGACGTTCTCCGCCTGTTTCGGCGCGCCATTCCTGCCGCTGCACCCGACCAGATATGCCGATATGCTGGGCAAAAAACTGCGCAGGAGCAAAGCCAATGTGTGGTTGGTCAATACGGGATGGAGCGGCGGCCCCTACGGCGTGGGGAGCCGGATCAAACTGGCTTATACACGCGCCATGATCACCGCGGCGCTGAACGGCGACCTCGATCACGTGCAGTACGAAACCCACGAGATATTCGGCCTGGCCATGCCCAAACACTGCCCGAACGTGCCGGACGATATCCTCAATCCGCGCAACACCTGGGCAGACAAAAACGCCTACGACGCCAAAGCCAATCAGCTGGCCAACGAGTTCGTCAAAAACTTTGAAAAGTTTGCCGACCAGGCCAAGCCGGAAATTCTTGCGGCTGCGCCGAGGGTGCTGGAGGTTGTATAAAGTGTCATCATAGGAGAGGTTATGTCAAAAGGGTTAAATTTGTTATACCTCGCGCCACCAAGTTTTCAACATGGCAGATTCCGGGAACTACGTTTACGAAACTTACAAAGTTTCGTAAACGTTACGCGCGATGAAGCTGAAAAATCGGCGGCGCGCGGTATAATCAAGCGAACACAATTATTGATATTTACGGGTCAAAACAAAATTCAGCCGATGAAAATCATCTGTTACACCGCTTTTTTGCTCGCGGCAACCCTGCTCGGCAGCCAATGCAAACACACTAAATACACTCCTGAATCCTTGCCTGAAGACCGGCTGTTATTCGGCGAGGGCGGCGGTTTCGCCGGCATCGAAACCACTTATACACTGCTCGAAAACGGCCAGCTTTTCAAGTTCGATTCCAAAGCGCCTGGACCACTGGAAATCGCAGGGACGAAGAAAAAGACGGCCAACCGGCTGTTTGAAACGGCGGAATCCCTGGGTTTGCTGACGCTTGATTTTAAACATCCGGGCAATGTGTATCAATTTATCGAATTTCAGGATGACGGTAAAAAAAGCCGCATCGTTTGGGGCGATAAGGAGCATGCAGTCGATCCTAAAATTGCCGATTTACACCGACAACTGATGCAGATTGCAGACAAAGCAAAATAAGTATAGACAGGATCGACAGGATTTGCTGGATCGAGCGAAAAATAATCCTGTAAATGCTGCCGATCCTGTCCAATAAAAAATTGACATGAATAATTTACGCTTCTTCGCCCTGTTCCTTGCCGGGCTTTTTACACTGGTATCCTGCCAGCAGAAAACCGATAAACCGGCAGTACAGACCGCGGCCTCTGCCAGTGACCGCGTTATACTCGACACCTTTGCCGACCTGCAAATCCTGCGCTATGAACTGCCGGGATGGGATCAGCTCAGCCTCCGGCAAAAAACGTTTATTTACTACCTCGGCGAAGCCACCCTTGCAGGCCGGGATATCATTTACGACCAACACTGCAAGTACAACCTGGCCGTCCGGAAAACACTGGAAGCTATCCACAATACCTACAAGGGCGACCGGAATTCGGCCGGGTGGAAAGATTATGAGGTTTACGCCAAACGCGTCTGGTTCAGCAACGGCATACATCATCACTACAACGAGACCAAATTCCTCCCTGGTTTTTCAAAAGAATACTTCGCCGAACTGGTAAAAAACAGCGACGCAAAGGCTTTGCCACTGTTGCCCAATGAAGACGCCAATGTGCTGATCGCCAAACTGACGCCGGTCATTTTTGATCCCGCTGTTTTGGCCAAACGCACCAACAAGGATGAGGGTGTTGACATTGTGAAAGAATCGGCGGTCAATTTTTATGAAAACGTTACTGCCGCCCAGGTAGATGAATATTACCACAAACAATTACAGGCCGCCGGCAAAAATGCGCCCATGATCGGCCTGAATTCCAAACTGATCGCCAACGCCAACGGAGAACTGACTGAACTGGTATGGCGTGCCGGCCCGAACAGCATGTACGGCGCCGCCATCGATAAAATAGTCGCCAATCTGGAAAAAGCGATCCCGTATGCCGAAAACGAGCAGCAGAAAAAAGCCATCGGCTTGCTGATCGAATACTACAAAACCGGCGATCTGAAAAAATTTGACGAGTACAATATTGCCTGGGTAAAGGATACGGCAAGCACCATTGATTTCATCAACGGTTTTATCGAAGTGTACCATGATCCCAAAGGTTATAAAGGCGACTGGGAGGCCGTGGTTCAGTACAATGACCCTGACGCAACGCAAAAAATGGCGATCGTGAGCCGGCACGCACAGTATTTCGAAGATAACAGTACTATTCCGGCTGCATATAAAAGGAATAGCGTACAGGGCGTATCCTACCGGGTGATCAACGTGGCCATGGAAGGCGGCGATTGCGCTCCCTCCACACCTATTGGCATCAACCTGCCCAACTCGAACTGGATCCGCGCAGATTTTGGCTCCAAATCGATCAGCCTTGACAATATCGAAAATGCTTACGCCAAAGCCGGCGGCGCGGCGGCAACGGCCGAATTTGCCAACGACGCGGAAGAAGTGGAACGCTCCAAAAAATACGCCGAAGCCTGCGGCAAAATGCATACCGCTCTGCACGAAGTGATCGGTCATGCCAGCGGCCATCTCAAACCAGGCGTGAAAGAACCGCACGTCACGCTCAAGCAATACGCCAGCACCCTCGAAGAAGCCCGCGCCGACCTCGTGGCGCTTTATTTTATGGCCGACCCAAAACTGGTGGAGTGGGGGCTGCTCCCGGATAACGAGGCTTACAAAGCGGAATACGACCAGTATTTGCGCAACGGCATCCTGCAGCAACTCCGCCGCATACAACCCGGCGACAATATCGAGGAAGACCACATGCGCAACCGGCTGCTCGTTGCCTCCTGGGTTTTTGAAAAAGGCAAAGCAGAAAATGTGGTAGTGCGGGAAGTGCGCAATGGCAAAACCTATCTCGACATCCGCGATTATGCCAAACTGCGCGACCTGTTCGGGCAGTTACTGTCGGAAATCCAGCGTATTAAATCGGAAGGCGACTATGCCGCCGCCAGCAAACTGGTGGAAGGCTACGGCGTCAAAGTGGACGCAGAACTGGTGAAAGAAGTGAAAAACCGCTATGCCATCTTGCCCACCAAACCCTATTCCGGCTTTGTGCAGCCGCGTTTGGTAGCTGTCAAAGACGCCCAGGGCAATATTACCGAGGTGAAAGTGGAATTGGAACTGGATTTTGTGAAGCAAATGCTGCGGTATGGCAAAGAGTACGGGTTTTTGCCGGTTTACAATTGATATGGCTTGCCTGGCAGCCAGCGACCGACTTGTTTGCAATACATCTCGTATTCTTCTCCGAACTGCCGGCGTAAATAAGGCTCCTCATGTAGCCGAATGAACAGGTTAAAGACCAGAAAAACGAGGCCTGCATACGCCGACAGCGCCCAGGATTCGAAAAAGAGCGCTTCTCCCGTCAGTATGACCATAACGCCGACGTACATCGGGTTGCGCACATACCGGTACAATCCTGTAATAACCAGCCGCCTGGCAGGATCGAGCGGCGACAGCGTTCCCCGGCCCTGCCGGGCAAAAGCATAAATACACCATGACAATAAACATGCGCCGGTTCCAATGAGCAGTATTCCGCTCCATTGGAACCGGCGCCATATTATGGCATCGCCTTGCGTTTCTGACAAAATCAACCAGGGTAGCAGAAGGGTTACCGTCCCCGGGCAGAGTATTGTCCATAACAGATTTCGAACAAACAATCCCATATCCGATCTTGTTCTTCGTGACAGATGTTCGGCAAAATTAATTTTTATGCTGGTAATGATTTTTAAAACTATACCTTCGCCGAACAAAAATTCTTTAACTAAACTTAAAACAAAATGAACAACCGAGTTTTGTTGGCCGCTCTGGCAGGCGGCGTCGCCATGTTTTTTGGTGGCTGGGCTATCTTTGGCATGTTGCTGATGAATACCATGAATGAAATGAATCCCGGCATGGCAGCTTCCTCAAAAGAACCGATGGTCATGTGGGCGCTGGCCCTGAGTAATATAATCTGGGCCTTGTTTTATGCGCTGATCTTCGATCGATGGGCAGGCATCAGCACCCTGAAAAGCGGGGCCATTGCCGGGGCTTGGATGACCGCGATGATCGGACTGGCTTTTGACCTTAGCCTTTTCTCCATGACCAATATGATAACCCTGAACTGGGCAATACTGGACATATTGCCCAATGCCGTGTTGGGCGCTGTTAGCGGCGCTGTGATCGGTTGGGTATTGGGTTATAAGCGGGGCGCTTAAAAATATAAATAATATCGATCAATCATTCCCCGCCAAACCGCTCACCTAACCTTTTCTTTAACGCAAGCATTTCATCCCTTAATTGCGCGGCGGTAATAAAATCCAGGTCTTTGGCTGCCTTTTTCATGCGCGATTCCGTCTCGGCGATCATTTTTTCCAATTGACCGCGGGAAGCGTAAGCCACGATCGGTTCGGCGGCTAAACTGGGCTGTTCCGGCTCCACGTAGTATTGGGTTTGTTCTACACCGCGGATGTCAAGAATGCTGCGTTGGGCCATGATCTCTTCCCGGGTACGGGTGACGGTGGTGGGGGTGATGCCGTGTTCCTCGTTGTAAGCCATTTGCACCGAGCGACGGCGGTTGGTTTCGTCGATGGTGTTCCGCATGGCGTCGGTGATCTTGTCGGC
>JAKLJF010000284.1 GCA_023151335.1 Thermoanaerobaculia bacterium
TTCCCGCATCCATTTGATACCCTAAAAATGCAGGTACTATTAAAATACCAGTGCCTCATTCGATCAATCGCCGGGAAAAAACAAGTATTCGCGCGTTTTCCCTCATTCCGTCGCAATAAACGACCGCAAATAATACAATTTCAAATCCCTGTTTATCTTCATCCGGAAGATCACCGGCGTCAAACCTCGTTTTTCGTAAAAAAACAGGGTATTTACCGTGGCCTCGAAAATAGAATCGGTTTTGACCACGGTGGTTTCATTCAATGGTTCGTATTAGTTTAAGCGGCGATTTTGCCGAATTCAAATAGTGATTTATAGGCTGGATTATTTTTTGCGCGATGTGGATTGATTCCATACGCTGAAAAAAATCGATCCAGCATCAGTTCATTGAAATACTGAGTTTTGATGTCAGCCATCGAGAAGGCCCTCCGCTGTTCAGCCGGCAGGCTGAGCCAATGGAGCGCCTTTGCGATGGAAACAGCAGACAAGGCTGTGTTGAAATGAAAGTCCAGGGCTTTTCCGCTCCGACTTTGGCAGTGCTCCAATCCGGTAAACTGTTTGGCATCGCGGAAAAGGAACTCGGATTGGAAGCGCGCTTGGTAGTACAGCCACAAATCGGCTCCGCAGAGGGTTGGGAGGGTGGAAGCAAACACTTTTGCGCTTTTGATTTGCCCCTTGTCATCATACTGCTGCACGACGACGACTTTGGCCCAGCACTTCCAGGAATTGACATACACTTTGGCCTCGAAGGCTTTTTCGCCTTCATTGCCCACGGCACAAGGCGTAAAATGTTGCTCGTCCAACTGACGGACGTTGACTCTGCCGGCAAACGTCTTGTTTCTCCCCCGGCCTTCCTTTTGCGTGCCCAAATAGGGGTAGCGCATGACGGCGCCGTCGCGCAGACGCGTGATCAGATGCAAGTCGCTTTGGCGCACTTTTTCGACAAAGGGGTTGCGCGAGAAATAAGCATCACAGACCAAAAAATCGCTTATTTTTTTTAAGTCTGCCGCCTTTTCAAGCACCAGGTCACCATAATATGCCAGCATCGACCCACTTTTTTGCGCCTCTTCAGGCAAGGTTTGCTCGGCAACCAAATGCAAAGCCGTGTGATTGACGATGTCAACTACTGAAAAAGCGCCGATCTCTAAACCCCATTTTTTTGCTCCACTGCAGCCAGACCAATACCAACCCACCCCAGGCGTGGACTTTCCACTCTTGCTCACGTAACTGGGATCAAACACGACAATCCGTTCCGGTAAAGTGTAGGCCATGATCAATTCTAAATTGAAAGCTAACCAGTTGAAGGAGCGCTCAAAATTTTGCCGATACGTCAGTTCGTTGTAGCAACCTTGGCGTTCCATGTTTAAAAAATTGAACTTTCCCCGAAAACTCAGGGCCAAACGAAACAAGTGCCGCAAAAAATCCCGCTGCCACTTGCTTACTTCCGACATCTTACTCAATATTGTGTCCGTGAGTGTCTCGATGCTCATAGGGCAAAAGTTGGTTTATGATTCGCACCACAAACTTAAACTTTTGCCTTTTTCTTTATATGTCTACGCCATCCTATCCGGTGGCTGCAAAATCATTACGAACCATTGTTTTTTACTTTTCTGTCAAATCTGATCAACTCCATGCCGTTTTCTTCTGATAGCCCAGCCACTGATGGTTTACCATCGTTTCCAAACGGGTCGTTCAGCGACCGATAATAGTCGTCGATTATTTTCTTTTCCTTGTATGGCAGATCGTCATACATTTCTTTTCGGGTAGCCAACAATTTATTCAACTGGTCTATGAGGGGCTTCGCTGCCGGGGGCTTCTTTGCAGTTTTTGGCGTTGCAGATTTTTTAATTCCATTTATAAATTTACCCGTTCCAAAATCAAAACGAATTTCCCCCGATAGATCAACATCCGCCTTCGCTTTTAATCCAACAACTTCTCCAATTTTAAACGTACATGATTCTTCCCCTTTCAGTCTGAAATCCCCTGTAATATTTTTCTTTTTCCCTGCATTGATTTTTATTTTTCCGGAATAGAATCCTTCAGCGTCTAATTCAATTTGGCTTGTGCGATCAAGTAATTTCACTGAAATGGAAGAGTAGCCTTTTTGATAAAAAGCGGGCACCATTTTTTCAGCAAAAAATTTTGCTTTTTGCTCAAATTCTTCTTTGGCAATGGTATCGTTTCTCCCCATTGAACACTTGTAGGCACAAGTGAAGATCATCAGGATGACGGCACATACATATTTATTATATTCCATGCTAATTTTTCTCCAAACATACTCACCTTTTGTCATGTAGGTAAATCCCCTTCGCGCATTTTTTATTGTCCCTCCGTAGTTGCATCCGCGAAGCGCCTGCCCCCTGCAACCAAACCTGCCCCGACCTTGTCTTTCCCCCTACTACACACAACGCAAAATCCTCCCTTTTAGATGAAACATCCTTCGCTCATCCTTTTTGCCGTTTTTCTACTCCTTGCCAACCTTTCTGCCCAAACCTCCATCAAAAACAACCGCCCCGACCCGCCCGCTATCGCAAAAAAACAATACCACACCCAACACGCCGGCGACGGCGCCATCGCCCTCGACGGCATACCCGATGAGCCGGCCTGGGATAAGGTGGAATGGGGCGGCGATTTTATCCAGTATCAGCCCGCCGAGGGCCAGGCGCCGCACCAGCAGTCGCAGTTCAAAATTCTCTACGACGACAAATACCTGCTGATCGCCTACCGCGCGCTCGACAACTCGCCCGACAGCATCGTGAAACGCATGAGCCGCCGCGACGAATTTCCCGGCGACTGGATGGAGATCAACATCGATTCGTATCACGACCTGCGCACGGCTTTTTCCTTTACCCTCTCGGTCAGCGGCGTCAAAGGCGACGAACTCGTATCGGACAACGGCAACTACTGGGACACCAACTGGAACCCCATCTGGCATGCCAAAACCCACGTGGACGAGCAAGGCTGGACGGCCGAGGTGAAAATCCCCTTCAGCCAGCTCCGCTACGGCAACCAGGCCGAACCGGTGTGGGGCATTCAGGTGCAACGACGCATTTTCCGCAAGGAGGAACGCTCCACCTGGCAATACATCCCGCAAAACAACGGCGGCTGGGTGAGCGGCTTCGGCGAACTGCACGGCCTGCGCCGGCTGCCCTCCCACAAACAGGTGGAACTTGCGCCTTACGTGGTAGCCCAGACCGAACGTTACGAAAAACAGGAAGGCAACCCCTTCGCCGACGGCTCCGGCCACCGCCTCAGCGGCGGTCTCGACGGCAAACTGGCGGTCACCCGCGACCTGATCCTCGACTTCACCATCAACCCCGACTTCGGACAGGTGGAAGCCGACCCGGGCGCCGTACGGCTCGACGGCTACCAGGTATTTTTCGAAGAACGGCGGCCTTTTTTTATGGAAAGCCGCAACCTGTTCGATTACCAGCTCACCGGCTCCATCGCCGGCGGCGACTACGACTCCGACCTCTTGTTCTATTCCCGCCGGATTGGCGGCGCGCCGCACGGGTCGCCGAACCTGAACGATGGCGAATTTGCCGATGTGCCGCTCCGCAGCTCCATCCTGGGCGCGGCCAAGTTCAGCGGCAAAACCAAAAACGGCTGGTCGGTGGGCATCCTCGAAAGCGTGACGCAACGCGAAATGGCCACCATCGACCGCGGCGGCGAACGGCGCGAAGAACTGGTGGAGCCTGCCACCAACTATTTTGTCGGCCGCCTGCTGAAAGACTACGACCAGGGGAACACCGTCATTGGCGGCGTTTTTACCGCCGTCAACCGCGAAAACGGGCTCGACTGGCTGCATAAAAGCGCCTACTCCGGCGGCATCGATTTTCAGCAATACTGGAAAAACCGCTGGTGGTACGTCCGCGGCAATGTGTTGTTCAGCCACGTAACGGGCAGCGAACAGGCAATCCTGGAAACCCAGACCAGTTTTGCGCACCTCTTCCAGCGTCCCAATGCCGGGCACCTCGAAGTCGACGGCAGCCGCACCTCGCTCAGCGGCACCGGCGGCACGTTCCGCATCGGCAAGATCGGCGGCAAACCCGACAGCCTGGGCGGGGTGTTCAAGTTCGAATCGGGTCTCACCTGGCGCTCGCCCGAACTGGAACTCAACGACATCGGTTTCCTGCAGGCCGCCGACGAGATCAACCATTTCACCTGGTTGGGCTATCAGATACAAAAGCCCTTTGCCATTTTCCGCAACGCCCGTTTCCATTACAACCACTGGGCGCGCTGGGATTTCGGCGGGCGTTTCCTGTATTCGGCGTTCAATACCAACATTCACGCCTGGTTTAAAAACAACTGGCGCATCGGCACGGGCCTCACCTGGAACCCGCGCGACATTTCCAATAACGCCCTGCGCGGCGGTTCTTCGCTGCGCAAACCGCCGGGGCTGGGCAATTTTGCCTACCTGGAAAGCGACAGCCGCAAAAAGATCTTCCTGTTTGCCAACACCTTCTTCGCCTGGGGCTTCGATAAAACGGTGCGCGTGCAGGAATACTTTGCCGGCGTGACCCTGCAGCCGCTCGACGCCCTGCGCCTGAGCGTGTATCCCGGCTACAACCGTGTCTGGCGCAAGCAGGACCAGTTTGTGGATCAGGCCAATTATGAAGGAGAGCAGCGCATCATCGTCAGCGAAGTGGCGCAGCGCAGTTTTTCGCTCACCACCCGGCTCACCTACAACATCACGCCCGACCTCACGGTACAGTACTACGCCCAACCTTTCATTTTCAGGGCTTTATACAAAAATTTCGGCCATGTGACCGACCCGCTCAACAGGCAGTACGACAGCCGGTTCCACCGCTACGACGCACAACAACTGACCGCCGCGGGCGGCGGCTACAACGTAGATGAAAACCGCGACGGCGCCACGGATTATTCCTTCGGCGCCCCCGATTTTAATTTTATACAGTTTCGCTCCAATCTCGTCGTGCGTTGGGAATACGTACCCGGCTCGGAAGTATACCTCGTATGGTCGCAGGGCGCCGTACCCGACGCCGGCAGCGACCTGGGTACGCCGCTGCTGCGCAGCCTGTGGGACAACGTATTCGAACGGCAGCCGAGCAATATTTTTCTGGTGAAGTTTACGTACCGGTTTTTGCTGTAACTCCCAGCTCCTAAAGGGGACGGGAAAATCGGCCCGCAAGCCATTCATTCCCCAAACAAAGCCTTTGGAGCTCCGTATCGCTTCCGCCACGTTTCAGCCGCCACCTGATCGACGCCAATGGTATAGATCAACACCTTCCAGGCGCCTTTTTCATATTGCAGCAGGCCGATGACCCGGTCGGCAAATTTCCGGGTGCGGTATTCGTCCCGGTAAACGGTCAGTTCGTAATCGACGGGTTGCCCGTTCGTTAGCAAAGGCCTGGCATCGATGAGCGCGTAACTGCCGCTGCCGCGGTAACTGTTTATCTGAAGTTGGGTCGGTACGCCCAATTTTTTGGCAACCGGGGTATTGAGGGCGGCGATGGCCGCTTTTTTGCGCACCCATTTGGCCCCGGCGACGGCTTCGTTTACCAAAGTTTGCACTTCATGGCGCGTTCCCATGCCTACCTCGCCGACAGTTTTTATGGAAAGACGATCCGGAATAACCGTCTGGGTAAGCAAGGCCGCTTGCAGGTCTTTTTTCAGGGTTTCAAACGTCGTTTTTTTTCCGGACAGGGTGATCTCTCCTTTCCGGTTGACGCTGACTACGGGCAGCGTGCGCCGGGCATTGGTTTTTTTTGCGGAGGGCGCCGTTTTTTTGCCGGTTTCAGATCCAGCGGCTGCAACGTCGCCGGCATCTTTAGCCGTGGGCCCCGGAACAGTGGGAGGCGCCGCTACGCTATCGGCATATTTTTCCAATTCAATAAATTTCAGGTCGCACTCCTTAAACCGGAGATAATCGTTCATTGAATTTCCATAGTTTTGTATAACAATTTTACCATCCGAATACAAACCCTGTATTTCCGTTTTGGGGCGTGCCCCGAAAAGGCCTTTGAAGGTGAGATACGTTCCGCCGCCCGTCTGGCTTATCTCCATCTTCCCGTTTTGTTTCCTTTTGGCGGTACTGAAACGGTACAGATAACTGCCGTCTTTGAGGGTAACGGTCAAATCCAACCTGCACTTATTGTCGTTGGATTTATAAGCGCCGGAATAATCTTCCATGTCGCTGCCGGCACAGATGATCCTGGTGATCAGCCATTTGCCGTTCTCCAGTTTCAGTTCCAGTTGTTGTTCTCTTGGCGTACCGGCTTCGGTGCCGGACAGGGTGGCTGTTACGCTTTCGGCGCCAAGGCCCTGGACGCTGACCGGCGCTTTGGTCCAAAACCCGAGGTCCCAGTCCTGGGCGCAGAAGATCCTGTTATAATCCAGGCCGGTAAGCGGCGTGTCCTTGTCTTCCGATTGCCATAGCGGTTCGCATTTGTTCAAAAAGTCTTTTTCATGGGCAATATATTCATCACTGATGAAACCGCTTGCCTTGAGGTTATTGAAATACTGATCCACTTTAAGCCGGTCCAGTTTCGCGTATTTGCCCCGCAGATCCAAAAAGTTGATATCCCGGCTGGTATCTCTGGCAAAGGCATCGTACCATTTATAGAAATCGTGAATGGTGTTGGTGATGGCGGCCAGATCAGCGTCGTTTTGCGTAGCGCCCGTATTTTTTGGGGAAGTATTCTGCCGGCATGCAAGAAGGCTGAGCAATAGAAATAC